>JAHFEC010000126.1 GCA_023248665.1 Microcaldota archaeon
TATAGCTTCTTGGATTGATTGGCCCAAGCAACGGAGAGGGCATTTTTAATAATGCCGATCGGGATTACCGGGGAGAAATAACGGTCGGAGCCGGACGCGAAAAAAGCTCACTTCTTCATGGTCTTCCCGATGCTAGCCAGATGCAGGTTTCTTTCGTAAGAGTTTAAGATTTTCCTGCGTCGAGAAATCGGCGGCTTCCGACGTTGAATAAATGGTTCTACGACGTTAGATTCACGACAATCAATCAAAAGAAACAAAGTGCGTTTCGAGCCGCATCGTCGAAGAATGAATGGACGCTGAGTCGCGCCCGGGCGCGACTCGTATCGTTTTTTGGCTTCCGGCGAGCGCTTTTTCTGACAAGCCGGGCAAATTTTAAACTCTTACTATGACGGTTTGGAAAGCCCGGCAGGTATAAAAAAGGCAAGCGGATTAGAGTGGAGCGGGAATGCGCCCGTTTGGAATGCCGAGGGGTTTTGTATGGATTTCAAAAAGATGCTGGACGCGGCCAAGTGGCCGATCGTAGCCATGCTCATCATCATGCTCTTTTCCACCGCCCTGACCACGGTGCTCAACGTGCTGGCGGCCGGCGACATGCTGGGCGGCGTGGCCGGGATCGTCAAAGCGCCCTCGGGCTCTCTATTTCAGGTGGCGGCATATGCCGTCGGGTTCGTCGTCTTGATCATTGATTTCGTGCTCCTGGCATGGGCCGGCGAGCGCGCGACGCGCAAATACAGTGAGGATATCAGGGGAGCGGCCATGACGGCCGCCTTGGCCAGCGTCATCGTGCTGCTGGTCGAAGGCATCGTCCAGCTGGTGCTGTATGTGGCCGCGGGCGCGCTCGTGGGCGTGGCCGGGACGGCCATACTGCCCAAGGCAGATGTGGGGCTCGGCTCGATCGCGGGCTTGGGCGCCATGATTGCCGGGCTGGGCGTGGGCTTCGGCCTCGTGTGCACGTGCGTCAAGATCCCGATCGTCGCCGCCGTTGGCGCGGGATGCGGCGCGGCCGGATGCGTGTTCTCGACGAGCTGGGCCGCCTCGCATGGGACGAAGAAATGAGCGTGCCGGACGGGGAATCAGGAAACGCCGGGCTTGCCTCTTTGGGGAAACCGCGCGGTTGTCCGTAGAGCAAGCGTCATCAGTACTTACGCAACTTTATATCCGTCATTCCCATCAAATAATAGGTATGCCGTTGATGATGCAGAAAGAAAATAGAGTGGCCGGGAACTCAGTCGCATATGGTGCCGCTGAACAATCCACTCCGCTCGTCCGGCCCACCACGACGTCGTTTCCCGCTCTTTTCCTTTCTGATGAATCGTACCGGAAACTCAAAGTTCTCATCGACCAGAACGTCCAAAAGCCATTTCTTGATACGGGTTCGCTCTCTTCGTATGAGGAGACCCGCATCAAGCTTAACGCCATCATCCAGACCATCGGAGAAGCGGTTGGCCACTCGGGAGAGGTGGAGCATATCAAACCCGTGCAGGAACTGGCGGATGCCATCCTGAAGTACTACGAAAGCGGGCGGAAGGAAGCAGACAGGCCGGAAGCGGTGTGTGTCGACATCTCCTTACTCACCAACGAAATACTCAAGCGCTACCTCAAGAGTAAATCTTCTATTCTCATTTTCCACCCCATCAGTGAAAATGGGGCTGAATACGAACATGGCCATGCGTCTGCGGCGATTCTGGCCGATGGCTGGCTGGTGGATCCGGCTCTACAGAATGAGGCTATCCATTACAGCCATATCGTCTTAGATCGCCATGCAGACGGTTATAAACCGTTTTACACCAGGCTCAAGGAGAAATATTCTGCCGTGTCTGGCAATCCTCTCTTCTCCAACTGTGTCTTCGTAGAGTTCTCCCAGATAAAGTCTGATTCTGAATTACAGGCATTCTATCTGCTTGAGAATGCGGTTAGGATGAAAGCTCCGGCTAACGGAACGCAAGAGGAAAACGACGCATTCTACCTGCAGCGCGATGCCGCGTTCATCGAAGCCTACAAGCTGGACCCGGGAGATTACTACGCGGCGATAAAGGCAGGGGACGCTTACAGACATGCAGAGGATACCGAATCCGCCCGGCAGGCGTACGTGTCGGCCGCCGCCAACAACACAAATCTCTATCTTGCCAACGCCATGGCGGCTCTGGGACTGTCCAATCTGGAAAGCCCCAGCGCCACAAACGATTTGCTGTTTGCCAATCGCCTGATCCACACGGCAATTGAAATGGCAAAGAAGGAGGGTCTCCACCCCGCGTTCGCATACCGATATCTGTTCGAGATTGCCAAGAGATTAGGGAACGAAAAAGAAGCGGAAGAGGCCAAAGCGCTGTTCGATAAGCTGATGGAAGGCAGATGACTATTCTGGAGCTACAATCTTCTCAAACCTTTTTATCATGGCGTCGGCGTAGCCGGACTGCCCCCACTGTTTGGCTTTTTCACTGATTTTGTTCTTGCATTCGGCGATTTCAGATAGCGACTTGCCATCCCGCGCGCCCCGATATAAGCTTTCTTCATAATCCAAGAACAGAAGCATTTTTTTCGCTAATTCGTTTGTCTCTGTGGCCTTTTTCGGATTTATACTGAACCGAGGGATGAGATCGATGCGGTCAACCCATCCGCTTTCTTCTACACTTATTTCCGTCAATCTCTCCAGCACCAGCTTCTTCGCCTTCGGGCTCAGGACGATCGCTTGGTTCGAATCCGCCTTGGAATATACCCTTTTTAACGCCGGAGTTTCTTTCGCCTCGGCGACTGTTGGCTTGTCTTGCGGCGTTAGGATTTTCTGCTTCTGGGGCATTTGGCCACCTGCGTTTATGCTGCATTCTGTCAACGGCTTGCAATGGAAAGTTTTTGAAACCGGCAGGTGGAGAAAGAAGGAGCCGACTAGGAAGATGGCCGCTGGGCCGAGGACCCGGAATTTGGCCTGTTTTTGCATGATCAGATATGAATTCCGGGGTATTTAATGATTCTTTGAGGAAAGGGTTTGGCGGGCGTCAGCCTTAAAGCCTCCAAGCGCGCATAGCAAATAATCACTCTATCCGGTTGTGGATTCTATGGCCGATGAAAACGAAGCAGTTTATGACGTGCTCATCGTGGGCGCGGGATGCGCGGGCCTGTCGGCCGGCATGTATTCGGGACGGTTCGGGCTCAAGACGGCCGTGGTGGGCGAGATGCCCGGCGGCATGATCACCACCACGCACATCGTCGAGAACTACCCCGGCTTTACGAGCATCAGCGGGCAGGGGCTGGCCGACGCCCTTCTCAAACACATGGAAAGCTATGGCGTGAGCGTGCTCATGCGCAAGGTGGCGGGCGT
>JAHFEC010000127.1 GCA_023248665.1 Microcaldota archaeon
ACTTGTCCAGCGGCACGCAAAAGAACCTGGAAAACCTGCAAGAATACGGCAAATTCGAATTCGTCCGGCATGACGTCGTCCTGCCCCTGCCCGACATCGGCCCGGTGGATTATGTCTACAATCTGGCCTGCCCCGCCTCGCCCCCGAAATACCAGAAGGACCCGGTGCAGACCCTCCGCACGTCGTTGTGGGGCGCCTGGAACATCCTCCAATACGCGCGGGAGAGCAAAACGCCGGTTTTCCATACCTCCACTTCCGAAGTGTACGGCGACCCGCTCGAACATCCGCAGAAAGAGTCGTATTGGGGGAACGTCAATCCGATCGGCGCGCGCGCCTGCTATGACGAGGGCAAGCGGGCGGCCGAGACCCTGATTTTCGATTTCGCGAAAAAAACGGGCTTAGAGGTCAAAGTCCTGCGGATTTTCAACACCTACGGGCCGTACATGGACCCGGCGGATGGCCGGGTGGTGAGCCACATCATCACGCAGGCGCTGGCGGGAAAGGCTGTTTTGATATACGGGGACGGCCGGCAGACCCGCTCGTTCTGCTACGTGGACGACCTCATCGACGCTTTCAGGAAGATGGAAAAGACGCCGAAAGGATTCGCGGGGCCGCTCAATCTGGGAAACCCGCAGGAATGCACCCTCTTGGAGCTGGTCGACAAGGTGGAGAAGGTGATGGGGAAGAAGTTAGAAAAGAGGTTCCGGCCCCTGCCGCCGGACGATCCGAAGCGCAGGAAGCCGGACATCTCGCTTGCGAAAGAGAAGCTGGGATGGGAGCCCAAGACGGACTTGGAGGAAGGGATAAGAAAAACGCTCGCTTATTACAGAAAAATGGCCGCCGAAAAAGGCGCGAAAGAAAAGGAATAAGATAGGATGGGAAGAAACCAAAAAATCGGCGATCAGCGGATGGGAAGGTGAGTTTATCTTGCATGTCATAACCGGCGGAGCCGGATTCATCGGAAGCAATTTCGCGGCGAAGCTGCTCGCCCGCGGCGAGGACGTGCTCATTCTGGACAATTTGAGGCGGAAAGGCTCTCCCGAGAATCTGGCCTGGCTCAAGGGCATCGGCGCCGGAAAGCTCAGGTTCCAGAAGCTTGACGTGGCCCGGGAGCCGGAGGCGCTCGATAAGGCGCTCAGAGAAGCGGACCGGGTGTACCACTTGGCGGCGCAGGTGGCCGTGACGGATTCGGTGGCGGATCCGCGCGCCGATTTCGAGATCAACGCGCTCGGCTCGTTCAATGTCTGCGAAGCGGTCCGCAAATCGGGCGCGTCCCCGCATCTTATCTACGCTTCGACCAACAAGGTGTATGGCGGGCTGGGGCAGACGCGCCTGAAGGAGGAGGGGAAACGATATGCGCTGCTGGAGCCGGCACACGGCATCGGCGAGGACATCGGGCTCGATTTCCATTCGCCGTACGGATGCTCGAAGGGATGTGCGGACCAGTACGTGCGCGATTATCACAGGATATACGGTTTGGACACCACGGTGTTCCGGCAGTCGTGCATCTATGGACCCAACCAGTTCGGCGTCGAGGACCAGGGATGGCTGGCGTGGTTCCTGATCGCCTCCCGGCTCGGCCGGAAGCTGACGATATACGGGAACGGCAAGCAGGTGCGGGACGTGCTTTATGTGGACGATCTCTTCGATGCTTACGAGGCGGCGTACGGGAAGAAGGCGGTGTCCTCCGGCCAAGTCTATAATGTCGGAGGAGGGCCCGAACAGGCCCTTTCCCTTCTCGAATACCTAGACATCCTGGCCGATCTGGGAGTGAAAACAGATCATGCGTTCGCGGACTGGAGGCCGGGCGACCAGAAGATATACGTCTCCGACATCCGCAAGGCGCGCCGGGATCTGGGGTGGGCCCCGAAAACGGACAAAAAAGAGGGGATCAAAAGGATGAAGGCGTGGATCGAGGGCAATCTGGCCGCCATTTCCAGGCAGACCACGTGATAACATGGGAAAGATTATCGCATTCTGCCTGGGCCAGACGCAGTACAACGTGGTGTGCGGCGGGGGGATGAAATTCGTCGCGGCCATGCGGGCGCTGGAAGGCTGGGAGAAGGACATCGTCACCACCAAGCACTGGCTCTTTACGCACGAGAAGGATTTCAAGATGCGCCCGATACTCGTGGAGGACGGGCAGACGAGCGTGCTGGTCGCCTACATCACGAGGACCATCCGCTCGCTTTTTGTCAAAATAGATGTGCACGGGCCGGCGATCGTCTACTCGCCGGACGATTTCATGCCCGATGTCCTCCGGGCATTTGTCATAAGGATCACGAACCGCAACGTGCGCTGGGTCCAGCAGATATTCCATTTGTATCTTCCGCCGTGGAAGCGGCCCGGCAGCCTTGTCAGCGCGGTGGCGGGGTATCTGGGGCAGGTCGCGACCCACATACTTATCAAAAACAGGGCGGATCTGGTGATCTGCGACAATCGCCTTCTGGTCGAGGACTTGGTGAAGGCCGGCTTTCGGAGGGAAAAAATCCTGCTCAGCGACTGCGGCCTCGATCTGGACGGGATCGAATCGAGCCCGGCGGACGGGAAGGGATATGACTGCGTGTACGTGGGACGGATCAACCGCCTCAAAGGGGTCATGGAACTGCAGGACTGTTTCCGGAGGGCCCCGCTGGACTCGTACAGCCTGCGGATCATCGGCGGGGGGGAAGGGCTTGGGCAATTGCGGGCGGCCCGGGAAAAAAGCGCGGAGCGCCGCATCCGGATCGAGGGGAGCGTGGTCGGGGCGAGGCGGTTCGGATACATGAAGGCGGCCAAGGTCTTCGTGTTCATGTCGCACGAGGAGGGCTGGGGCATCGCGATCGGCGAGGCGCTGGCGTGCGGACTGGTCTGCGTGGTGTGGGACCTGCCGGTTTACCGGGAGGTGTTTCCCACGCCCGCGGTGCTCAAAGTCAAGGAGAACGATTACGGGGCGTTCGCGAAAGCCGTGCAGGGGCTTCTGGAGGATGGGGAGCGGCGCAAGCGCCTGGCCGAGGAAGGCCGGCGGTTCGTGAAACGCTATGATTGGGGCCGCGTCCTGACGAAAGAAAACCATCGGCTGGAAGGGCTGATGAAGGAGGCCGAACATGACGGATGAGCCGTATTTCTCAGTATGCATCCCGACATACAACCGGCACCGGTATCTGGCGGACATCGTGCATTCCATGCTCGCGCATGAGTTCGGCGAATGGGAGCTTATCATCGTGGACAACGCCTCGAGCGATGACACTCCCAAGGCCCTTGCGGCCCTTCCCAAGGATGCGCGCATCCGTCTGATCCGCGAGAAGGAGCACGTGGGGACGA
>JAHFEC010000128.1 GCA_023248665.1 Microcaldota archaeon
TGTCCAAAATCGTCATCAGCCGAAAATTCGTCTCGACCATCCCCCGCTCGCAGGACACCAGCGTCGCCCGCCTGCTCACCTATGCCGGCGTCAGCCAGTCTCCGGAGCTGTGGCTGGGCTCGCGCCTGCTGCTGGCGTCCGGCGTGGCCCTCCTTTTTGCCATCCTGCCGCCCATCTATTCCCAGCTCAGCGGAAACGATCTGGGGTTCGGCTCCCCGCCCAAGTTCAACCTCCCGTTCATGTTCGGCTACATGCTGCTCTCCGCCGGCGCCGCGTTCGCCACAGTGCTGGGGCTGGTCTATTTCCACCTCTATTACCTCGTCCACGACCGCACCCGGCGCGTCGAGGACGTGCTGCCGGACTTCATGCTCATGGTGGCCGCGCACATGCACGCGGGCCTGACGCCGTTCTCGGCCTTCCAGTCCGCCGCGCGCCCGGAATTCGGGCCCCTCGAGGTCGAGGTCAAGAACATCGCCAGCCATTCCATGGGCAGCGAGTCGTTCACCGACGCGCTCACCATGCTCACCGACCACATCGACTCGCCCATCCTGCGGCGCACCATCGCCTTCTTCGAGAATGGCTTGCGCTCGGGCGGGAAGCTGGCCAGCCTGCTCGAGACGGCGGCGGACGAGATCCGCGAGCTGGACGAGATCCGCAAGGAGACCGTGCTCTCCACGCGCACCTACACCATCTTCCTCGTGTTCATCCTCGTGGGGGGCCTGCCGGTCCTCTTGGGCATCTCCACCGAATTCTTGCACATCTTCTCTAAAATGAACCAGATGGTGGACCCCAGCGCCATGAAGGGCATGAGTGGCATGCTCTCGCCCACCCTCAACCTCTCCCCCGAATTCGTGGGCAGCATGGCCGGGGTCATCATCGCGGCCACCTCGCTTTTCGTGAGCATGTTCCTGGGGGTGCTCATGGAGGGCAAGATCCTCTACGGCGTGAAATATTCCGTGCCGCTGTTCATCCTGGCGTACGCCATATATACGGCGGTGAACATCGTGCTCAGCGGATTTTTGGGCGTGTTCTTCACGTGAAGGAAAAAATGAAAAATAAAATAACAAAACAAAATGGGAAATACGGGATAAAAAAGGGACGATGTGGCATAAGCGGTTCAATATTGGAGTTTTGCCTCCGGGGAACCGCAGAAATCAAGGCAGTTGCTGTTCCACGATATGAACGATGCAACAAGAGGCGCCTCAATCTCCGGCCGCGTTTGCCAATGCGCCTTCAACTTTTCGCTCTCTTCCCTGGACTTTCTCACGGCTTCCGATATTGCTTGGCCTTTTATTATGGACAACGCGACCAAGTTGGATGCGATGAAACAAGGTTTGGCAAGTTCATCGTTCAACGGATGCGCCCCCTGTGCAGAATCCAATACGAAGAAAAAAGGGCGGGAATAACCTACATAGCCCAGTGCACCCGACTGGGCGCACGACCCTCCCAGTTTTTCAAGGGAATAGCGGCTTCTGGCGAAAATTATTTTTCCTTTGGTCAAGTGCTCGTTCTTTCCGTATTCCAAGAGCATACTGCCTTTATCGCCTTCCACTGTGAAAAGGGTTCCGTGCCCATTTAGCATCACGAAGATGACTGCCGGCAGTTTCATCCGCCCTTCAAATTCCTCAAGAGTCGCTTTTTCTTTTCGCAAATCCAGTATTGCAAACCCCCTATCATTGGCTTCGTTGATGAGTTGGCCGCTCCAAGCCAAGCAATACGCGGTCGTGTCATCGAAATCCGGCCGCGTTATAAGAAACGAGAACTTGTCTGCGGGCACGTTACACCTTCGGCTTGAACGATCTGACATACGACATTTGCGTCTCGATAATGGTCGCGCCTATCTCGGACCGATTATTTACCTCATTTATCAGCTGATCCCGGGTAAACGTTCCATAACCCCCGATGCTTATCCTAATTGTGTTTGGCATATACCTAAGGCGTTCAAGCGTGATTTTGGCCTCGTCGTCAGATATGGGCATGCATCCACCATCTTAGATTATTTTCAAGGCAACCAGTTTGTCAATTATCCTGTTTCCAATTTTTGTTTTGTTGATTATTTCATTTCTTGCAACTTCCCAGCTAATCGATTGGTCATCCATGACCAAGATTACCTGTTCCCGTTCATTCAGTGGCAGATTGGCATAGACTCTAAAAAATGAAGCGGTCGGATCCGCTCTCACACCCTTCGGGGTTTCAGTAACCACTTTTCCACCAGACGAATAAGTGCAAATGACTTTAAACGGTTGCCCGGCCAGCCCCAAGGCAAATCTAATTTTTGTTGCATAAGGCTGATATTTTGCAGTTTCCCGCTCATTTCAAAACCGACAGCAGAATCCGCGCCTGCTCCCCGTTCGCCGCCTCGGAGAAATACATCTGCAATATCTCCTCGGTCCCGAGGGCCAGCTCCCACGAGGTGATGTTGGCCAGCGATTCTTTCAGTTGCATGAAGTCCGAGACCGCCTTCTCGCTCAGGGGCGCGGAGACGGGCGCCTGCGGCGCGCTCCGCGGGGCATACGCGCGTGGGGTCGGGGCCATGCATTGGCCTCGCGCACAAGCATTTTAATGCTTGGCCCGGTTGTCTTGTCCATGACTTCCGAATTCGAGGACCAGCTCATCGCCAAGACGGCCGGCTACATCAAGGCCAAGAAGATCGAGCAGGCCGTCCAGTCCGCCAACGATCTGGTGGACGTGGACCCCGCCGACGCCATCGTCTGGTACCTCTCCGGCAAGACGAAATACCTCTCCGGCCAGTACGACGAGGCCCTCTCGGCCCTCTCCAAATCCGCCTCCATCAAATCCGACGTGCCCGAAGTGTGGCTGGCCATCGGCTACACCCTCATCGCCCTGCGCCGCTATGACGAGTCGAAACAGTACCTCGAATACGCCAAGGACGTCCAGCCCGCCAACGCCCAGCCGCCGGCCGCCCTCTGCGTCCTGCACGTCATCCTCGGCCAGCAAAATGAGGCGCGTCACTACCTGCAACAAGCCATGGCCCTCGATCCGGGCGTCACGCTCTCCATCCTGTCCAACTTCAACGAGCAGTTCATCGCCTCGAGCCCGGCCGTGGACGCGACAGCCAAGGCGGCGATCGCGAAAATGGTCGGGTCGTTGAGAGGTTGAAAATGGCCGCCGACAAGGGCTGCTTCAGGATCAGCCAAAGGAATTTGGAAGCGACCGGACAAGATGCTATATCTCGGCCGCCATGCAGACGCACGATGATGCGTTCTGCGGCAAGATAACCGAGAAATCTCCCACTGGCGAAACCTTTGACCCTTGGTCCCCATCCACC
>JAHFEC010000044.1 GCA_023248665.1 Microcaldota archaeon
GCTGTTTTTTAAGTCCCTGCCGGCCGCTTTTTTCTTTCGACAACCCGGCGCAAGATTACCGCCCTTCGCCGATTCCGATTCCGTCTTTTTTCAAAGCCCGGATTCTCGCCTCCCAAACCTCTATTAATTTCCCCTTGCCTCATCCTTATCGTGGCCGATTTACGTTTCTGCGCCCATT
The DNA here is from genome assembly GCA_023248665.1 of Microcaldota archaeon. GTDB lineage: Archaea > Micrarchaeota > Micrarchaeia > Anstonellales > Anstonellaceae > CAIXYX01. The sequence continues at coordinate 179 of JAHFEC010000044.1, forward strand.
TCCCGTTCAGCGACGAGGCCAAGGACTATGTGCGCCTCTCCAAGCTCTCTCTGGACGACGAGGCCCTGCGCGGGGGCGAGGAACGGCTCCGCCAGGCGATGGGCACCGAGGGCGAGATCAAGCCGGGCATCGAGCTGGAATCCGACCTCGAGAACCGCCTGCTCCACTACGCGGCCAGCCGCATGATTCTCGCCGCGTGGAAGAACAAGTATGCCGTCCGGCGCATGGCCGTGGCCGAGTCCAAGCTGGCGCACAAGTTCCTGCGAGCGGAAACCGACAAGCGCGCGGGCTATGCCGGCAAACTGTCCGCCTCTTTGGGCATCCACTTCTTGGAAGCGCCCGCCGCCGGCCGGGAGGCGCGCCATCTTCTCCCCTTCTGGCAATATCTGCTCTATACCCCGCGCGACGTGCACTATAAATTGGTGAACATGCCGCTCTCGGCCGGTTTCGTCTCGGTGTCGGCCGACCAGCGCCTGCGCATCCTCGAGGAGGCGGTCAAGAAGCGCCTTGAGGAAGGCTCCCTGCCCTCGCTCAAGGAGCCGCCCGCCTCCATCTCGGCCGCCATCAAGCGCCTCGAGCCCCTCCTGCCCCGCGAGAGCCTCGCCCCGACCCAGATCAACGCCCGGGATTTCCCGCCGTGCATCCGCAAGATGCTCGACGATCTGGCCATGTCCATCAACGTGCCCCACTCGGGCCGCCTCTCGCTGGCCATCTACCTCATCAAGGCCGGACTCTCGGACGGGCAGATCGTGTCCGTGTTTTCGCACGCGCCCGACTTCTCCAAGGAGACGACCCAATACCAGGTCAACTACATCCGGCAGAAGGGCTACTCCATGCCCTCCTGCGCCACCATGGACACCTACGGGCTGTGCATCGCCGCCTGCCGGTGCTTCAGCCCGGTCAAGTACAAGGATGCAGTGCACGGCCGCTATGCGCGCGCGAGCATGGAAAGTTCGGGCCAAGCCGAGCCCTCGCGCCCGCAGGAAAAAGAGGACAAAAAAAACGAGGAAAAAAAGCTCGCGGACCCGCCCCGCCCGCCGAAAGATGGGGTTGAAAAAGAAAAGCAGGAAGGCGATAAGCCTCCTCGCGCCCCCGGCCGTTGATCTTCATGGCCCCAAACCCCCACCAATGGCTCTGCGACAAGTTCGGCCAATACTATGCCACCGCCCACCCGTGGGTGCCGCGCGGCGAGAAGCGCGAGTTCGGATTCGGCGGATGGGAGAAGAAGATCGAGTTCCGCCACCTCTCCTTCGCCAACGAACAGGAGCTGGCGCACCGCCTCGCGCGCGAGAAGCCGCTGTACGTGTCGGTCTCGTCCGCCTATTACGAATTCCCGGCCGGGCGGCCGATGGCCCAGAAGAACTGGCAGGGTGCGGATCTGGTCTTCGATCTGGATGCCGAGGCGCATTCCTGCGCGCCGTTCACCTGCGTTGAATGCTTCGAGAAGATCAAGTCCAACGCCGTCGCGCTCATCGAGGATTTCCTGCTGCCGGACTTCGGCCTTGCGCGCGAGGAGCTGCAGGTGAGCTTCTCGGGCTCGCGCGGGTATCACGTGCGCGTGTACAAGAAGGAGCTCGAGCCGCTCGGCCGCGAGGAGCGCCGCGAGATCGTGGATTACATCGAGGGCAACGGTCTGGACTTCAACGGCTTCTTCTCCGACGAGGAGGTGAGCATCGACGCCGGCGAGCACGGAAAGACGTCCAAATACGCGAAGCTGCTCGGCCCCACCCCGCAGGACGGCGGGCACAAGGGCAAGTTCGCGCGCGACATCCTCCGGCTCGTCAAGGACGCCAAGACGGCCGCTCAGGTGGGCAGCAAGCTCAAGGATCCGCTGGAAGCGGCGCGCTTCATCAAGGGCATCGAGGCGGGGCGCTGGTCGGACGTGCGCATCAACAATGCCAAGGGGCGCTTCCACGACCTGTTCGAGCGCCTGAAGCTCCATCTTTCCGAGAAAGTCGAGACCGACGCCAACGTCACCATCGACACCTCGAAGATCCTGCGCCTGCCGGACACGGTGCACGGCGGCAGCGCGCTGGTGGCGAAAACCATCCATGGCGCGAAGGCGCTCGACGCATTCGTCCCCTCGCGCGATGCCGCCTTCCTTTCGCTTTCCAAGACCGAGCGCGTCAAGACCCTGCGCGCCGTTCCGTCCATCTTCTGGGCCGGCACCAGCACCGAGCCGCTCGAGGCGGAAAAAGAGGCCGAGCTGCCCGAATCGTTCGCCGCCTATCTGGTGGCCAAGAAGGCCGCCGTTCCGCTCGGATGAAAAGTAGTCCTGTTTTTATTCTCCGTCGCTCAAATTATATCTGCGATGATGACACCGCGGAGCCCTTTTCCAAAACAGCCGGATAACACCTTCTGGAAAAGGGCTTCAGCCCAAAAGCGGTTCCAGCACCCGCAGTCTTGTTTTTATTCTCCGTCGCTCAAATTATATCTGCGATGATGACACCGCTCCAGTTGGTTAGCTTACAAGCGATGACCATACGGAGTAGCTTCTGAGCATTAGCTATTCTTATGCGGAGTAGGATAGTATTTTAATTATTTTCCGAACTACTGACGTCGGACTCAGAGGGCATCGAGGATTTTATTTACGACCCGATGCTTGAGCCGGTCTTCTATCAGCTCCTTGTTTTTGGCTGTGCGCTCCCTGACCAGTCGCTCTCTTTCCTTTCGCACATTTTCCCGTTTGAGCTTTAATCGCTCTTTCTTCAGATCGGCTTCTGCATTGGCAACGACAATCTGTTTGACTAAGAACCAGACGACGATGTATACTGCCGCTCCGAAGAGAATCAATGCTATTCCAAGACCATAGGCACTGATTGAGGCTAAATACGTCCCTGCAAATACGAGCGCTGCCGGAGTGGCGATTTTACCTATTTTGACCAGATTCACTTCTGCGATTGCCATTTTATTCAGTCCTCTCATCTGCCCTATCCCATCTTATCTACCAGCTCCCCCAACACCGGCGCCAGCGTCTTCTCGGAAAACGTTTCAAGCCGTTTGCGCTCTGTGGGCTTGACATACAGCTCATGCTCGCGCTCGGCTTCTTCCGCTAGGCGCATGAGATAGCCGGGAATGTCGCCTTTGCGCTCCCTAAAGACGCGCAAATAGCCAGGCGTGCTGTGGACCTGGCGTTTCATCTTGCCCAACGCTTTCGCATCCGAAACGAGGCCCGGCAAATCGACCCTCGTTTGCATGTGGAAAAGATCGACGATATCACGCGGCTTGGTCAAATCCAGCCGTGTCAGGATGGCCACCATCTTCTCGCAGGCGATTTCCTCGGGCGAGTAGCAGGGGACTTCCAGCTTGCGGAAATAGTCTGGTGCCACCAATGGATACATGACAAGCAGGTTCTGCTTTTCGGTTTCACCGGGCTCCAGCACCTGCAATGGCCTGACTTGGGTCGGATAGACAATCTCCTGCGCGAAATTGACCGAGAGCACCAGCCTCCCATTCCCGCAAATCAGATCCCATTTCATCAGGCGGCCCCCCTGCGTGCCGAAATGCTTTCCAAGACCTACGCCGATGGAGGACAACGGTTTGAGATGGGAATCGGCGAAAGTCTCGTAATAATTGCGCTTCTGCTTCTTGAGCCAGGAGAAATCCAAATCCTCTGAGAAGCGGTAATAGCCCAGAAGTGTGCGAGTGATGCAGGTCCCGCCCTTGAAAATCAATTCTCTGGATGCCGGGCCATCAGAATAGAGATGGTTGAGGACCAGCTTCTGCCACACGTCTTCCTCGACCAGTCTGAGGGTATAGCCCGTTCGCCGCGCAAGATCCGCCACGAACCGTTTGAGACTGGTTTCGTCAATCATTCAACCACGCACCTGGTCTGCGGCATAACCGATAGCCATGTTGTATGGGGATGGATACAACCCGATCAAATCCCGATTCAGCTTTTGGGCGATGTCGGGGGAATTGTGCAGGATGTCTTTTGCCATCCGGATGGCATAATCCTGTTTCCCTAACTTGATATTGAAATAGAGATAGTCCGTAAGGGTTCTGGCCGGAGAACTGAACCGCACCCATCCCTTTTCCTCGACTTCTATCGAATAGTCCTTGACAGCGGAGCGCCTTATTTGGAAGGAATCGCCTCCAAACAAGAACGCGGCCTGCTGGGTTTGGTCGGTTAGGATGATGAATTCGCGGGGGCTCTGGTTGATCAGCCCGTTGAGATACAGGGCGGAATTGAGGCCATAATACCAATTCTTGCCAAATACGTGCGCGCAGGCGGCCGCCACTATTTCGATAGAGCGGTTCCGCAAGAATTTGGTGTTCAATTCGTCAGGATCCAGCAGATAGTAAATGCCATCAAAATGGACTGGAAGGAGGTAGTGGCCCTTTACCAGGCCCTGGCGGATAATCGCGGGCTGGAAGCCCAATGCGCGCGCTATATCCGCAATGGCGCGGGTATCCACGATCCGGATTTGCGCCTGCGGCATGGAGGAGAGCAGCGCCCGGTAAACCACTGACAGCCGTGTTTCTGCCATAAGTAGATTTTAGATAGACTACCTTATAAAGCTTTTTCTACTCTATAGCATGTCGATAGGGTAAAGCTCACCTCGGAGTGAAAAACAGACCACTCAGGATTGACAAAAATCAATTCACGTCGTAGAAAAATGGGAATTTGAAAGAATCGTCCAAAAATCGAAAAAATGAGGCAAAAATGACAAAAAATCAAGGCATTTGTTCGGAGAAGCCAACGTCATAAAATTTCTTCTCCGCATGACAAAGCACTCGTCGGAGTAGCTTCTGAGCAAAAACAGACCGACCGATCCCGGCCGGCGCTCATTTCTTGAAATCCCCGATTTTCGCCCGTTCGGCGTCCAATGCCTCTTCCGTGTCGGCGATGCGAAGACCCACCTCTTCCATGCCCGAAGCCGTGCCGTGCGCTTTGCGCAGGGGGCTCTCCTTGATGAAGAACATCAGCGCCAGCGGGACGAGCGAGGATACGAACACCAGGAAGAACGCCCGCCCGATCCCGCTCACGAGCGCGCCAGCATCCAGGCTGGCGGGCACGACGGCCGCGACGTCAGCCGATATGTTGACCATGGCGCCCATGACCGACACCACCACGGCTCCGCCCAGGTTGCGCAAGAATCCGACGGCCGAAGTCACCACGCCGATCTGAGATCTTTCGAACGCGTTCTGCGAGATCATGATGAACAGGGGCGATACGGCTCCCAGCCCGACGCCCATCAGCGTGATCACGCCGACGATGTCCAGATAATGGGTGCCGGCATGGAACTGGGACATCAGGTAGAGGCTGACCGCCAGCAGCGCGCATCCCGCGATCCCCATAAGCTTGTATCTGCCGGTCTTGGAGATGGCCTGCCCCACGATGGCGCTGGACAGCACGAAGGAGAGCATCAGGGGGGTGAGCACGCTGCCCACTTCGGTGGCCCCGTGGCCCAGCACCCCTTCCATGAAAATGGGCAGGAAGGAGATCGCTCCGTAGAACGCCCCGGTGGTGATGAACGCCGATGCGGCCGCGATGGCGAAGGTGGGATTGGAGAACATGCCGAGGGGCATGATGGGCTCGGGTGCCCGCTTCTCCTCCCGCAGGAAGAGGAACAGGAACACGCATGAAATCGCGAGCATGGCCAGGTAGAACCCGTCATTCGATCCAAAACCCGAGACGATGTAAACAGACAGCGCGACCACGAATACGGAAAAATAGGCGGCCCCGGCGAAATCGATGCGGTGTCCATGGGTGCGGGGCTGCCGGTATTCGGCCTTGTTGAGCAGGTAGAGGACGAGGATGCCCAGCGGGATGTTCACGTAGAAAATCCACTGCCAACCGATGTTTTCGGTGATGAGCGCGCCCGCGATCGGCCCGATGATGGAGGAGACGGCGAAGACGATGCCGATCACGCCCTGCCACCGGCCCCGCTCGGCCGGCGGGAAGATGTCTCCGATGATAGCCATGGAGCTGACGATCATGACTCCTCCGCCGATGCCCTGCAAGCCGCGGAAAAGGATGAGCATGAGCATGTTCTGCGACAGGCCGGAGAGGGCCGACCCCGCGAGGAAAGTCAGGATGCCGGCCAGATAGACCTCCTTGCGTCCGTGGATGTCGCCCAGCTTGCCGGAGAGCATGATCGAGATGGTGGAAGTGATCATGTAAGCCGAGAACACCCACGAGAAGATGTCGAGCCCGCCGAGATCCTTGTCGATGGTGGGCATGGCGGTGGAGACGATGGTCTGGTCCAAGGACGAGAGCAGCATGGCTAGCATGACCGAGAAGAGGAGCCAAGCCTTGTCGCTATCGAGCCCGAGGATCTTTCCACTCATCATAAACCTTCATGGCATGGGCGCCAGAGAAGAGACGAAGCTGAGGCAGCAACTTCTCTATGCGCGCATGCTCATCTTGCGTGTCTGGAACTTAAAAACGATGCTTCTCTTTCTTTCGCGGTTTTTTTGCTTTCGCGATTCCGCTTCTTTCGCTCATCTCTTTTTTTTGGCATTCCTGCTTCTCCCGGCACCCCGCGGCGGCGGCACGAGCGCGCGGGCCGGGAGCTTCTCCTTCTCTCTGTGCGCCTGCACGGCCGAATGGTAGTTTCCCCTCCGCTCGGCCAGCTCGTAGGCCTTGAGGTAATTCTTGACCAATATCTTCCAGTCGAATACGTGCATCAGGTTGTACGAGTCCTCCTTGTATCGGTCCAGTTTCCGGTGCGAGGAATAATACAAATCCTCCAGGAATCCGGCCAGCTCCCTCACCGCATAATCCGTGCCGGCCGAGAGCTTGAGGATTTTCACGCCCCTGTCCTCCAAGTCCACCTGAGATTGCAGGTACCGGCCGAAGCCGGCGGCGTCTGTCGAGACGGCGACGTTGAATTTCAGCCCCGCCTCGAGCGGTGTGTAGCCGAACGGCTCGTACCGGCTCGGGAACACCCCGATGTCGAAGCCGGACACGACGTCATAATAACTCATGTTCAGCAGCCCGTCGTTGGGCCGCAGATAGGTCGGGTAGAAGAGCACCTTGACCGCATCGCCGGGGGAGTTGTGCAGGCCGGCGCGCTCGCAGGCGGAGAGGATGTCGTCGTGCCCGTAGTTGAGTTCGTAGAGCGAGATGGGCGCGCGCTCGCCCTCGCGCACGAAGCCGGAGACCATGGCCTCGAGGTCGGTCTTGAGCGAGGGATGCGCATCCTGCATCTTCTCCTGCAGGTTGGCGTAGTGCTTGTCCTTGCGCGCGCCGGGCGCGGCATCCAGCACCTCGCCGATCTTGTCCAGCAGCAGGTAATTTCGGATGACTGGGATGCGGGGGCCCCGCACCGACGTGGGGGCGCAGATGAGGCCGACCACCTGCTTGCCGTCCTTTTGGCCGCGCGCCTTGATGCGCTCGTTGAGCAGGCCCAACGCGGCGATGTAGATGTCGAAACCCTTGTTCGTGAACTCGTAGCGGCCCGAGATGAAGGTCATCAGGGCGTTGTCGTAGCGCTGCACGCCGTAGGGGATGAAGCAGGCCTCGATGAGCTGGAGCATCTCGGCGCGCACGTATTCGGAGAGGTCGCGCGTGTGCGCCTCGGCCTCCATAGCCGAGAAATCGAGCCCGTTGAGCGTGATGACGTCCGGATCACGGCCCAGAATGTAGCGCACCTCGAGCGCCACGGTCTGGGACACGGTGGTGAACACGTGCGCCTTCTTGGCGGCCGCCATCTCGAGCTGGTGCTTGCCCTCCACCTTGAGCCGATAAGCTTCGGAGAGGTCGATGGGGTGCGCCGCCTCGCGCGCGGCCGCCAGCACGTCCGTCCCGCCGGCCGCGAGGCTTCGGCCCAGCACGGTGGCGTGCGTGGTGAAGACGGTGGAGATCGGGAGGTCGTGCAGGGCGGAATAGAGAAGGGCCGAGCCGCAGATCCACTCGTGGAACTGCGCGACGAGCAAGTGGCCCTTGCAGGGGGGCGCCTCGCAGAGCTTCTCGAGGAGCATGCCCACCGCCCAGCCCCACACCGCGTTCTCGCAGAAATCATGGGAGGAATCCATGAGCGAGTCGATGCCGAAATGCTTCCAGAGCAGGAATTTGACTAGGTTGGCCTGCAGGTCCGATTTGCGCGCGCCGGCATCCTCGTAGGACACCATCCGCTCGGCGAAGTTGTGCGCGTCCAAGAGTATGATGGGCGTATCGTGCCCCAAGACCCATCGGCCGTAATGGCAGAATATGCCCTCGGCCGCGAGGGACTTGAAGACGGGCTCAAGCGCCGCCGGCGGCGGGGAGAATTTCACGTCGTGCACGCAGCGCTCGTCGTAGAATCCGACCAGCAGGTAGCGGTCCTTGAAGAATTCGCCCACATACCTCGACTTGCTCTGCAATACGGTGTAGATTCCGCCCACTTTCCGGCCGGCCTCGGACGAGACCTCGATGAGGAAGGGCTTCATGGGCTGATTAATGAGAGTGCATTTAAAACATTTGCGAGCGGGAAATCTGCCATTTTCAAATGGCAGATGAAAGCGAGCAGCGAAAAACCGGCGGAAAGCTACCCTCTCCAAACCCGCATATTCTTTCCACGCCCTTATCTCTCATATGCGCGCCTACAAATTCCGCCTCTATCCTTCCAAAAAACAGCAACCGCAGCTTGAGCGCCATCTTTGGATCGCGAAAAACCTCTGGAACACTTTGCTGGAGAAAACCAAGAAGAAATACGATGAAGAAGGCCGATTCTATTCCAAAACCGAACTCCAGCTCATGGTCAAGGACAGCGGCCTCTACTCCCAATCCGCGCAAGCCGTCGCACATCAATTGCACCGATCCATCCAAGCCAAGATCAGAGCCAAGAGCAAAGGCATCAAATGGGGTTTCCCAAGATTCAAGTCGTTTGAGCGGATGAGGAGCATC
>JAHFEC010000045.1 GCA_023248665.1 Microcaldota archaeon
CACTTTTCCGAAGGCTTCAAATCCATCTTTTGCAAGCCGCGTCACTTCCTCTTTGCTTGTCTTTCCTTCAGCCGCCATCAGTCCAAGTTCTGCAAGCATTATCTTCCCATAAATGCCGCCCGTGAGTTTTTCAATGTTCCTTATGCCTTTGATTGCCGGGTAGAGGAATCCGGTGCCGTCCTCCTGCAACTCGGCTTGGAGGCCGGTCTTTTTCTGCACCCGTATCTGAAAAATCATGGTATCCCCTCTCGTTTCGGAACCGTTCACTTCTCTTTTTTCTTAATCCTTTCAACCAGCCCGGCCAGCTCGTCCGGCTTGTTTATCTCAAAATCAGCCGCCGTGCCGTCGTCCTCGAACACCTGCCCGTATTTTGCCAAGCATGTATGCATCCCCACTTTTTTCGCCCCGCTGATGTCCCGGCGCGGGTTGTCGCCCACCATGAGCGCCTCGGGCGGATCGATGCCCAGTTTCTTGCAGATGTGCAGGAAGGGCTCCGCGCCCGGCTTGTAGATGCTGGTGTCGTGGAACGTGCCCACCTCGCAAAAATAGGCCTGCAACCCCGTGAATTCGAGGCGCTGGTGCGCCTGCGAGCGGGGCGCGTCGGTGAGCACGGCCAGCCGGTAATCTTTCCCAAGCTCGGCGAGCATCTGGGGCACCCCGTCATACGGCTTGAGCACTTTTGCCTTGCTTTGCAAGTATGCGGTTATGGCCGCATTCCTTATCCGCTCGAATTTCTCCTTCTCGAATTTGAAAGGCTTGAGCAATTCTGAAAAAGTGAGCTGGTATTCGATGCCGAACTGCTCGTATACGCTGAAAATGAGCTTCTCGCAGCGCTCCGGCTCCATCTGAAGCCCCGCCTCCGTCATGGCCCGCGCCGCCTCCTTGGCGGACGCCTGCTTGAATTCCCAGAAATTGACCAGCGTATTGTCCAAATCGAAAAGGATGGCTTTGAGCATATCTTCCTTTTCGAGGCGCAGGGAAATAAAGCCTTCTCATCCGTTGTGATTTCCGGGCCTCCCACGGCCAAACAAAACATTTATATTAACCTTTTAACACATTATAGACGGTTCCCATGCGCTTCAAGTCCCCATCCCATTCCAATGCCGACGACGTCCCGCGCGTTTTTTCGCGCCAGGACGCGCAGCTTCTAGTCCAGCGGATGCGCGAGATGCCTTTCCTGTCTGCCGGGGAAGCCGGCCAAAACAAGATGGCTCTCCACGATTTCCTTAACGCAAAAATCTACCAGTCCAACGCCATTCTCGTTTCCTCCGCCCCCCAGGCCCGCGCCACCCTCGAGCCGGGCGAAGTTTCCCTCATCCGCGATTCTATCTTCGATTCTGCCTTCTTGTCCGTCCCCCCCTCGCGCATGCATCTGGTTTTCCCCTTCTTCGCAAAGTCCGCGGCCCCGCTCCTGTCCATCTGGGCCTTGTCATCCACCATCATCTCTTCCAACCGCCTCCAAGTCAAGGACATAGCTGAGGGCGTCCGGCCGCTGGCCCCCGTGCTCTCGCTCTGGATGGAGAATCTCAACTTCTCCGTCCTGCTCTTCGCCGGTTTCGGGCTTCTGGCCGACCGTTTCTTCTCCTCGGTGCGCAGCAAGCGCTTTCTCTCCAGCCTCGCCCGGAACATGGACCGGGCCGTCGCGGAGGCGCTCCGCTCCAGGGCGCGCCCGCTCTTCCCGGTGCGCGAGCCAGAGACGCGAAACGAACCGGTTCCCGTTTCTTCCTGTTCGTCCTAGGGCGGCGCGCCCGCTCCTTTCAGCGCGCCGCGCGCTTCCTTCCCGTTGGCCGCCGCCTTCTCTGCCCATGAAAAGGCATAAATAGCCTTTCTTCCTAGCCTCACCTGTCAGGTGAGATGCCATGTTCGTTTTCCAGACCGTTCCGAAGTCCGCGTCCCGCCCGCCGCGCCAAAAGAACATCAAAGACACGGAAGAGATCCCGGTTTCAAAAACCGTCTATAGTCAAGAGCAACTTGGGGGATTCCAGACCGGCTTCCACCAATGGGTGAAGAACACTTACCCCGACATCTATGATCATCTCTCCCGGCAGGAGCGCATCCGCTTGCCGTCCGGCCGGCAGATTATCCTGCCCGGCGAGCAGATATTCAAGCTCAAGGATTTCTATATGTCTCTCATCACGCGGGAGGGGCAGACGCCGGACGGCGCCAAATTCTGGACCAGCCAGTTCCTCGAGCGCGCCAAGACGCCGTTCTACCGGCCCGATTCCCCGGCCTTCATCGAGCAGCATGAGCTTAATGCCCCGGAGATGATGGCCATCACCCGATTCCTCTGGAAGCTGAACACCAAAAATGAGGAGCTCAAGCAAAAAGCCTTCGACAAGGACCACTACCTCGAGGAATTCGCCCACAATCCGATGGCTGGCGAGGACCGGGGCTGGGCGCTTCTTCTCATCGACCAGCGCGAATGGGGAAACCAGCACGGCGGAACCGGGAACAACCAGCTCTACTGGCTGGCTGAACTGCTCGGCAGCGCATACGGACTCAAGACCACCCAAGCCGGCACCCGCTTCTCGCTTAATACCGGTTCGGCCACGCGCGAAGAGATCCTCGCCGTCAACCTGACCAAATCGGTTTTCTTAGAGGCCTTCCGAAAATCCGGCTTCACCAAATCCGAAGCCGAGAAGGCCGCCCGCAATCTCTCCATGAAATTCGTGCCCGAATGAAGCGGCGAATCCGCCCAGCCTCCAAACTCGCCCGGCCCAAAAACCCGGCCGGCTTTCAGGCAAGCCGGCCTTCTCCAGCCTGCCCGACCTCACCCATTAAAATCATCCATGCGCCAATCCATCCATGCCCCTCGGCTCGAAAATCCGCCTCGCGCTCGTGCAGTTCTCCCCGAAGGAAGGGGACATCGAGGCCAACCTCGCCATCGCCAAAGCCCTGTGCGGCAAGAAAAAGGCCGACGTCTGGCTCTTCCCCCACCTCTTTTCCAGCGCCGCCGGCGCGCGCGACGCCCGCCGCCTCGCCGAGCCGGCCGGGGGGAAAACCCCCGAATTCTTGCGCCAGCTCTCCCAAGAGAAAAATTCCTATGCCATCGGCTCCTATTTGGCGAAAAATCCGCGCGATGCGCGCCGGCCGCTCATCCGCTCCTTGGCGTACAACCCCGAAGGCGTGCCGGTGGCCTCGTACGATCAGATCCACCTCTCCTCCATCCCGAGCATTTTTCGGCCGGAACGAAGCTTCCGTTCTTCGACGTCTTCACTTTTCGCTCGGCCATGATCGGCTCCTATGATTTGCGCTTCCCCGAGCTGGCGCGCGAGTTCGCCCTCTCGTGGGGCTTCTTTCTTTTCGTGCAGGGCGCGTTCCGGCAAAGCGAGATCCATGCCTGGGATGCCATGCTTTGCGCGCGCGCGGCCGAGAACCAGATGTTCGTCATCGGCGCCAACTTCGGCTCGCAGAAGGAAAAGAGAAAAAGCGCAGAAGAACCGTTCGGCGGCCATTCGGGCCCAGAAGGGAACGGGCCAGTCGGTTCATCCGCCCACGACCCGTTCGGCGGCCATTCCGCGGTCTATGACCCGGCAGGCCGAAAACTCCACCAGGCCGGCGAGGGCGAGCAGGTGCTCATCCTCGACATCGACCCCTTCCAGGTGGAATGGAACCGCAACCGCTTCCAGTATCTGACCGACTCGAGGATGAAGCTCTCCGGCCGCTCGGTGTACGAGAGCGAGCAGGACCCGGACAGGTAAATTAGTGAGCATCCGAACCTGTAAGCTGGGAAATGCCCGGCACGCAAATCGAGGCGGGTTCCGGCGATATTCTGATTCTTACCCGCGTCATCCCAATCTCTCACAATTAGCAACAATTATAAATGTTCACTTCCAAATATATTGTAGTTATTTGGTGATATTCATGGAAGATAGATATTTTAATTTCAAACAGCTTCAGGCCGAATGGAGTAACAACGTAGATTCCAGCGACTTCATTTATGTAAAAAAGGGTTCGGATAGCGTTTTTTACCGCGAAAGAGATAAGCGCGAAATCAAATTCAGTCAGTCGGTAGTAAATCCATATTACGGATTCATCAATGTCACTGATTTCTCCAACGAGAAAATCGAGCAGTTATTCCGTCTTGTGCGTGCATCTGGAGTATCATTACTTCCTCTTAACTTTGATGACTCTATCGTTTTTCTGGACTTCTTTGAAGGGAAAGGGAAAGGGTATTCCCATTTGAGCCAGATCTCGGCTCTTGGCCTAGTCAATGAGTATATCAAATCTGGCACAGAAGACGATTTTAATAATATTGTTAAGGCCTTCAAACTAAAAGAAACACATAACATCGGTTCCATTTTGGGTTACGGCCCCCAGTTGTCTGCTTATGAATCTGTGGATATCATCTCCGAAATCAGCGCGAAGCTGGCTGATTTTGCCGGGATCCAGAAATTCTGTGGGGAGCTTCTGGCTTCTGCCAAACAAGTCGTGATCGGCCAGGATGCTTCCATCAAAGACCTCATTATCAAGCTGGTCACATATATCAAGGACGAATCCTCTCAGGGTTCTCCCATACTGGTCACCGGCTCAACCGGATGTGGAAAAACCTATTCAATCAAGACCCTTGCCAAGCTGATCGGGCTTCCATTCACAGAAATTTCTACGCCTGAGCTTACGCCGGAGGGCTACGTGGGAAAGAATATATCCACCGTCCTTTTCAATGCAGTTATTGAAAAAGTGCAAGAATTCGGAGCCTATCCCAATCGTCTTATCATCTATCTGGATGAATTCGGAAAAATCCTCCAACGTGGAAGCAGCAGTGATAATTTCACCCGAGAGATCCAGAACCAATTCCTAAAACTGCTCGAACCGGGAGCCAAACTTTCTGTATCTTTGGGCTCAAGCGCAGTCAAGGAGCTTCCTTTCCGCGCGATGGTCATCCTGTCCGATGCCTTCTCATTCATCAAACGGGATCATGGCGAAGACCCTCTGACCCGCAATGATCTGGTTGAGGCCGGTTTCATACCTGAACTGGCCGGCCGCATCCAACTGGTTAGTCCATTTAAGACCCTTGGTTCGTCCGAGTTTGAGCAGATATTGATCCGCGGCCAGCAGAGCGTCCTGAAATTGCAGGAGCGGCAGTGCACGAATATGGGGTTGAATCTCGTGTTCGAACCGGATTCCATCCGACTTATCGCCCAGCTTGCCGAAAAAGATGGCGCCGGCGGCCGGTCCCTCAACCACCTCGTGGGCACGCTGGTGGAAAAAGAGCTTGGCAAACGCATTTTCCCCAACGACTCGAAGGATAAAGTGAGCACCATGATAAAGATTAACGAAGCGGTGGTGCGCAAGCATTTTCCAGAAAACGGGAAAGTCCGAACCGGCGGGTTCGGGTTTCTCGCTCACCAAAAAATCTAAAAAACTCCGTTCATCCTTTCCGGTTCTTCCTGAATTCATCGAGTTTGTATGTCTTTATCGTCTCCTCGCACTCGCTCCATTGGACGTTCTTCATGTACGCCTCGATGTAGCTCTTGCGGTTCGTGGCATAGTCGATGAAATACGCGTGCTCGTACACGTCGAGCACCAGCACCGGCACCGCGCCCCAGATGCCGCCCTGGTTGTGCAAATCGCACACGAAGTTGTGCAGCCTTCCCTCTTCAAGGTCCATGGCCAGCACCACCCAGCCTCGCGACGCGATGCCCTCGGCCTTGAACTCCTCGGCCCACGCCTCGAACGAGCCGAAATCCTCGTCGATCCATTGGGCGAGCGTCCCGGACGGCTTCGGGTCCTTGCCGCCCAGCCCGTCGAAGTAATACTCGTGCAGACGCACGCCGTTGAGGGCGAAAGTCTCCTCGACTTTGAGCTCGCGCAGTTGCGAGAACGTGGCATTGGCGGCGCTCTTGTCCACCGTTTCGAGCGCTTTTCGGATCTCGTTGGTCTTCTTGACGTAGCCGGCATAGAGCACGTCGTGGTGCTGTGCGAGCTGCTTCTCCGATAAGCCTTCCAGCGTCTTGTATTTAAGGGGTTTTACGATTTTTTCCGGATTCGATGCCATGCGACCACCTTCTTTTTATCTGATAAGCCGACTTCGCGCCCATTTATTTTAATCCTGACGGTCGGTAACCGTCAAGTTATGCCGGCACCGGTCCTTTCCGCCCACGCCCGGCCCAAAGCGCCCGCTCTCCTGCCTGCCAAGAGCCCGCCCACCACCGCCTCCGGGTTATCCGCCGTCCCCTATATGATCCTTCTCTTGATCAGCTGCATCTTCACCAGCTGTGTCAGCACCAAGTACGCCAGCACCATCACGAACAGGACGGGGAAGTAGACGAGCGGCAACTGCCCGAACCCGAAATAGGTATGCAGGGGGCTGAGGATGACGACGAATGCCAGCGACACGATGGCCAGCGAGAAGAGCAGCAATTTTCTCGACGGCCAGCTCTGCACGAATGGGATCTTGTTGGTGCGGATGACGTGGATGATGAACGTCTGCGTCATAATGGATTCGATGAACCAGCCGGCCTGGAACGTCTGGGCCGGCACGCTCAGCACGAGGTAGAGCACCCCGAACGTGAGATAGTCGAAGATGCTCGAGATGGGCCCGATGAACAGCACGAAATTGCGGATGTTGCCAATCGACCATTTGGCCGGCTTGATGAGGTCCTCGGCGTCCACGTGGTCGGTCGGGATGGCCAGTTGCGACATGTCATAGAGGAAGTTATTGAGGATGAGCTGTAAGGGCGCCATGGGCAGGAACGGCAGGAGGATGGACGCGCCCACCACCGAGAACATGTTCCCGAAATTGGACGACGAGCCCATCTTGAGGTATTTCATGATGTTGGAGAAGGTCCGCCGGCCCTCGTCCACGCCCTCGTAGAGCACGTGCAAGCTCTTGCGCAGCAGGATGATGTCGGCCGACTCCTTCGCCACGTCCACGGCCGTGTCCACCGAAATGCCCACGTCCGATGTCTTGAGCGCGAGCGAGTCGTTGATGCCGTCGCCGAGGTATCCCACCACGTGCTTGTTGCGCTGCAGCGCGAGGATGAGGCGCTCCTTCTGGATGGGCGACACCCGCGCGAAGATGGTGTTCTGCTCCACCAGAACCTGCAATGACTCGTCGCTGCAGGTCGCCAGCTGCTCGCCCGTGATGATGCCCTTGACGTGCAGTCCGACCTCCTGCGCAATCTTGCGGTTCACCCGCTCGTTGTCGCCTGAGAGGATCTTGATCTCGATGCCGCGCTTGACCATCTCGGCCAATGACGTGCGCGCGGTCTTCTTGGGCGGGTCCAGGAAGGCGAGGAATCCCTCGAAGCACAGCTCCGTCTCGTCGGCCACCGCATACGCCTTCTTCTCCTTGGGCACGTGCTTGGAGGCGAGGGCCAGCACGCGGTACCCCTCCGCGCTGAGCTGGTCGTAGAGTTCCTTGGCCGCGTGCCGGTCCCGCTCCCCGTATCTGGTCTTTCGCCCGCGGCGCATGACGTGCGTGCAGCCGGGGAAGACGGATTCGGGCGCGCCCTTGGTCAGGAACATGTGGTGCCCGTCCGGCTTCTCCACCACCACGGTCATGCGCCGGCGCACGAAATCGAAGGGGATCTCGTCGATCTTCTTGTATCTGGCGATGTGGGCGCTGGCCTCTACGTCGTGCTGGAGGATGGCCACGTCCAAGGGGTTTCGCAGGCCCGTCTGGTAATGGCTGTTGAGGTATGCGTAATTGAGCACGCCGTCGTCCTCCTGGCCGTCGATGTTCACGTGGCGCACCAGCTCGATTTTGTCCTCGGTGAGCGTGCCCGTCTTGTCGGTGCACAGCACGTCCATGGCGCCCAGATTCTGGATGGAGGGCAGGCGCTTGACGATCACCTCTTTTTTGGCCATGTTGTTGGCGCCCTGCGAGAGGTTCGCGGTCACCAGCACGGGGAGCATCTCGGGCGTGAGCCCGACGGCCACCGCCAGCGAGAAGAGCACGGCCTGCACCACATCGTTCTTGAGCACGAGGTTGATGATGAAAATGGCGAACACGAGCACGATGACGAACTTGACCATGAGCATGGAATAGTCCTTGATGCCCCGATCGAACGCCGTCTCCGCCCCCGTCTGCGCGAGCCGGCGCGAGAGCTCGCCGAACTGCGTGTCCAGCCCGGTGCGGATGACCAGCGCCTCCGCGCTCCCGGACACCACGCTCGAGCCCAGATAAATGATATTG
Source organism: Microcaldota archaeon (assembly GCA_023248665.1). Classification (GTDB taxonomy): domain Archaea; phylum Micrarchaeota; class Micrarchaeia; order Anstonellales; family Anstonellaceae; genus CAIXYX01. The sequence continues at coordinate 8,141 of JAHFEC010000045.1, forward strand.
GTCATCTCGGAGACCTTCGCGTTCCGGGCCACCGGGGCCGACGTCTTCTCGATGGGGAGCGACTCGCCCGTGAGCGCGGCCTGATTGACGAAGAAGTCCTTGCAGGAGAGCACGCGGCAGTCTGCCGGAACCAGGTCCCCGGCCGAGAGGCGGACGACGTCGCCGGGCACGAGGTATTTGAGCGGGATCTCGCGCTGCATCCCGGAGCGCACCACGCTGGCCGTGTTGCGGATCATCTTGCGCAGGTTCTCGGCCGCGTCCTTGGCCCTGTTCTCCTGATAGAACGTGAGCGTGACCGAGACGAACACCATGAAGAAGATGATGCCGGCGCTGATCTCGTTGTTGATGCTTCCGGGGTCGGCCAGGTACGAGGCCAGCCCGACGGTCACCAAGAGCAGCATGAGCGGGTTGAGGAAATAGGAGAAATACTGGATGAGCAGGCTGCGCTTCTTCTTGGCCGCCAGCTCGTTGAGCCCGAACGCCTCCTGCCTCGCCTCGCCCTCCCGTTCCGTTATGCCGTTGCGCGTGGTGCGCGTCTTGTCGAGCGCTTCCTCCACGGGCAGGGCCCACGGGCTGAAGTCGATGAGATCGCTTCGGGTGAGCATGAGGTGTTGCACGTCTGAAGATATAAATACCTGCCGGAGATGCCTTTCGGTCGAGGTCAGCTAAGCACGTACCCGGCGATGCGAAATCTTCGGGTCGTTCTCCTCGCGCCCCCGCCTCCGTATTCCACGTTCCTTGTCCCCAGCCCCCGCCCATTCCGCCCCCTTTCGCCTCCGCCCCCCGCCCATTC
>JAHFEC010000046.1 GCA_023248665.1 Microcaldota archaeon
AAAGAGCTGCTCAACGCCGGGTGCCTCACCCCGTATCCCGTGCTGCGCGAAGCCGGGCGGGGGCTGGTGAGCCAGTACGAGCACACGGTCATCGTCGGCCCGGACGGGGCGGAAGTGATAACCGGGGAAACGGACCCGTGAAATGGCGGGGTTATAAATCTAGGGATAAGAATTTACATAGGTGCGCACATGGAGAGGTATCAAGTGCAGATATCTGAGCGGGATGAGGACGGCTACTACGTGGCTACGGTCCCCAAACTTCCGGGTTGCCACACGCAGGCCAGAAGCATCGACGAACTGGTTGAGCGCATCAAGGAAGCGCTCAAACTCTATTTGGACATCGAAGATGTCGAAATAATCGCGTATCGGCTCGTGGCACGGACAAAAACGAGTGATAGAAATGCCAAGCCTGCGCCCGCTAAAGCTTAGGCAGGTCATCCGGGCTTTGGAAAAATGCGGGTTTGCCTGTAAAAGCCAGAAAGGTAGCCATGCAAAATTCGTGCATCCGGATGGCCGCACCACGATTGTCCTGATACGGCCCCAAGAGATTATTGGAAGGGGGCTCCTTAAGGAAATAATCACGCATGCAAAAATACCGGTTGAAGAATTCTTCAGGTGGACGTGGGGGATCGGCATGCCCAAAACAAGCACGCATAAGAAGAGCCGGACCTCCGAAATTCTCTCGTTATTCAAAAAAATCTATCCTCGCGCGTGGTGCACGCTCGAATACGCGGACCCGTTCCAGCTCCTTGTTTCCACCATTTTGTCGGCGCAATGCACCGACGCGCGCGTGAACATGATCACGCCCGCGCTCTTCGCCCGCTTCCCGGACGCGCGCGCGATGGCGAAAGCGGACGTGGGCGATCTGGAGGCGCTCATCCGCTCGAGCGGATTCTACCATTCCAAAGCCAAGAACATCCTGGCCGCGTCGAAGATCATCGCGCATAAACACGCCGGGAAAGTGCCGGCCGACATGCCCTCGCTCCTCGAGCTGCCCGGCGTCGCGCGCAAGACGGCCAACATCGTGCTCTTCCACGCGTTCGGCAAAGAGGAGGGCATCGCCGTGGACACGCATTGCATGAGAATTTCGTACCGGCTTGGATTCACTTCGTCGCGCGACAAGCAGAACCAGATCGAACGGGAGCTGATGGCGCTCATCCCGCGCGAGACTTGGGGCAATTACACCAACTGGATGGTCTCGCACGGAAGGAAATACTGCATGGCAAGAAAGCCGGATTGCAAAAAATGCCCGCTGGACAAATGGTGCCCGAAGAAAGGGATGGGGGGAAACGGGTGAAGAATAGACGGGTTCTTCACTAAGTCGAATCCGGCAGGGCCGAAATGGAATCTTCCTTCTTTTTCCCCATCTTTAATTTGTAGTAATAGACAGCCGTGAGGGGCAGGCCGGTCTTTTTCGACACCTCTTTGGCCGTCTGGCCCCGCTCAAGAAGCGAGCGGGCCTCGCCCGTTTTATCCGCCCCGTATTTGTCGGGCCGGCCGGCGCGGGCGGGAAAGACGATGAGCTGCACGCCGGCCTGCCCGAGAGCCGAGCGCACTTTGGGGGGCACGGTGGCATACAGGCCGGCAGAGAGATGGATCTGCTTCACGCCCGTACGTTCGAGGAGGCGCAAGAGAAGCGCGCGGCTCGGCTTGGCTTTGAGGCGAACCTCGCTCTCGTCGGAATGCTTCCCGGACGAGAGTTCGGCGAGGATTTTTTGGCGCTTGCCTTGCAACACCCACATGAAGGTTACACCGAAAAAATATTATTTTTTCCTGGATTTTTCATTATTTTTGAGAGCGCCCAGGAATTTCGCGCCCCGCCCTTCGGGCTTCTGTATGAGGGCGCGCACGAGCGGCAAGGCATCGGCGGCCTCCTTCTCGCGGGCATGAAGCTCGGCGCACACCCATTTGAGCGGCGCGCCGGATCGCAAGGAGAGGAAGGCCGGCCCCCACGCGCGCGAGGGAAGCGGAGGCGCGAGCTTCTCCATCGAGAGCTTGGCGGCGATGACGCGCGGCGGGTGGGCGATGGGGTAATCGGCGGGCTTCAGGTCGTTGAGCACGGCCAGCTGCGCTTCGGTCGGGTCGGCCAGCACCGAAGGCATGGCGCCCAAGGATTGGCGCGCGTCGGAGGCGAGCGAGACGTAGTACCATTGGAGCAGGCGCAGGACGCCCAGGCATGAGACGGACAGGGCCACGTGCTTGTGCTGGGCCCGGCGGCGCGCAAGCGCCGCCTCGAACTCGTCGTCGCCGGCCCATTCCCCTTTCACCTTCTTGAGGAATCCGGCACCCATCGCTTCGGTTTTCACGTCGGCGAAGCGCTCGGTCTTGAGCAGGGTGGAATCGGGCACGAGGCCGTGCGCGCGCAGGAGCGAATTGTATTGGCCGACGCGCGGATCGGTTTTCTCCTGCTCGCGCAGTTGCCGGCGGCCCTCCAGCGAGCCGGCGACGGCGGCGGCCGTGAAGAGGGCGACGCGGGCGGAATGGTTCTTGATGAGGCCGGCGGATTTCTTGCGGATTAGGATGTCGGAGACCTTCACGCCGGAGCCGAAAATCTTGCGGACGGCCGCCTTGGCATCCGCGCCGGCGTCCAGCGAGAGGGTGCGCTCCATCGTCTCGCCGTCCTGCTCGAACTTGATGGTGACCGAGGCGCCCTTGAGGGAGAAGGAGCGGCGCTCGAATAGCATCATCAGCTTTCGGTAGGCCTCGGCGGCGTGATCGCCGCCCGCGGTGAGGAGCTTGAGGTGGGAGCCGCCGAGAGGGAGATGGGCGGCCAGCTCGTCTTGCCCCGCCTCCTTGAGCGCGGCTTGGAGGCGGTGCGCGGCGAGGGCGACGCGCGCCCGGTTGAGCGCGGATTTCTTGAGGCTGGCGACGTAGCGGATCTGCTTCATCTGCTTGCGCTGGTCTTCCATCTCGGTCGCGTCCGCCTCCTCGGACTCGGAGCGGGACTGGGCCATGAGGGCGGCGAAGGGGGCGTTGAAGCCCAAGAGGAGCATTTTCGAGCGGTAATCCTCCAGAAGCCGGACGTTGCCCTCGGACGAGCCGTTCTCGTCGATGGCGTCGAGGAATTCGTTGGCTTCGCGGATGAGGGGCAGGGGATTGTCGGTCATTTCAATCGAGGATAGAATGGCGGACAAGGATTAAAAACGGGCCGGACGCCAATGCGCCGAAAGAAATGGGTCTGGAAAATCAGGGCAGGAATTTCTTTTTCGAGATTTTGTCGCGGAGGTATTCGCCCACGAACGAGAGGCTCGGCCCCTGCAATGCGTCCTGCTCGATTTTCTTCTGCGTTTTGAGCACGGTCTTAAGCTCGTTGACCCATTCGGGATGGCGGTTGATCCATTCGTAGCCGAGCATCTCCTCCGCGCGCTTGATGTCCACTTCCTTGGCCTTGATGGTCAATTTGGCCAGGAAATCGTAATCCTGTATGTCCTGCATGGTCACGCCGACGAATTTGGCCTGCGGCGTGGCGATGTCGTTGGCGAGGTACGCGAGGTTCATCGAGCCGGTCTTGATGGCCCAGTAGATGTACCAGCCCCACGCGTCGCAGTCGGTGTTGTGGAGCAGGAGGGGACCCACGCCGCCGACAAATGTGTGCGTGGGATTCACCTCGATGTCATAGACAAAGCCGTCGCTTGCTTCTGCTTCGGCTATCTCCTTTACCGGCACGAGCGCGATTTCGTTTTGGGCAAGCCGTTTTAGTGTTTCAAGCTTTTCCAAGGCCGATGCGTCCGTATTCGGATTGCCGCCCATTTTCCAGACGCGCTCGCCGCGGACAAGCCGGCTTGAAACTTCGCCGCGCTTCTGTGCGCGCGCAAGAGTCTTGAAAGCCGTGATGAATTTCAGGCCGGTGATTTGGCAGAGCTCCTGCGTAGTCGAATCCGGATTTGCCCCAAGCACCCCAAGCACGACATCCCTTTTTACCCCCGGTTCTGCCCGAAGGCGCGAGAGGATGGCCTTCAACCTCTCAAACGAAATGGTGTCTTGGCTGAAAATATCCGATATGCCCTTGCCGCCAAGGGAATATATCGTTTTCTGGAATGGCTTGAGAAGGCGCGTCGGGACTGATTTGAAAACTGGAGATTTGAGCATTTTCCGGCCCAAGTGGCCTGAAATGGACGGCTCCAAATCCTCCGCAATGCTTTGCAGCTTCTTGAGCGATTCGCGGTTGTAAATCAGCACGTGGTATTGCTCAAGGTGCCCCGGCTTTGCGGGCTTTTTTCTTTCAATGGTCGCAAAACAGCCCAGCTGGAGAAGAAGGAGCACGAGGTCGGACGCGAGCTTCCTGCTTACAGTATTGGCCCACATCCGGCAACCCTTGGGAGTGATGTGCACGTTCCCGTCGCCACGGAAATATCCGCGCAAAAATTCCATCTTGAGATTGTTCGGCATGTTGAAGACAATCTGGGGAACCTGCTTCCGGCCCGCTCCCCTGCCGCAGCCGAATATGTCCGCGAACATGATTTCGGCGAGCTTTCCGCCGAATTTCACCTGTGTTTCGTTCGGGCTTGGGTTTGAGAGCGTAGCTTTGCATCCCAATGCTTCCTTGGCCGTGCGCACCACGTCCAGTATGTATTCCTTCTCGTGCGTTCCGAAGCTGAACGTCGCCACTGCGCCGCCCGATCCCTCCGCCACATAATAGCCCAGCAGCCGCGCAAAATCAGGGGTCAGTTTGACCTTTCCCGGAAGCCGGAGCCCGGATTTGACGAACCGGATGAATCGGCCCTCGTGCTTTATCTTGCCCATATATGCGCACTTGGCTTTTTGCCCAAGCTCAACGAGGTCTATTTCCCCGCGCACGCTTTCGTTGTTCGGCACCTTGAGGGGGGCAACCAGCAGGTCCCCTTTTTTGAGCTCGCCGGCTTTTTTCGGCACGATGGCATAATCCTTTTCATCAAATACCATCACGCTGTGCGAGCGCGTCACTTTCACGCAATAGCCGCAGGCGCTTTTCACTTCGCAGAGCTTTTCGCTTATCGGGTGGCGCACCACATTTAGCACTCGGCCGATGCTTGCCGCACCATTGGTATCCACCTGAAGCGCGCTTTCTCCTGTCGCCGTGCCCTTTTCATAAAGCGGCGTTTTTTCGCTTCCCGTCTTTTCGAGCGCGCTTTTGCAGTATTCGCCTATGCGCTCGTTGCTAATCAGGCCGTCCCCGTCCACCAATAGGATAGATTCATCTGCATCAACGCTGAACACGATGACCGGCAGCTTGCGGGCCGCCAGTTTCGAGATGAGGCGCCGGCAGCCGCGCGAGGCCTGCCCCTTCGGGGTGATGAGCACGCAGTTCTCCTTCTTCCAGAACTTGTCCTCGTTGAGCCGCTGCCACATGGCATCCTTTTCCACGACGAGCACGTAATCGGCGTCCAGCTCCTCGATGGTCATGCCGTTGTCCACGTCGGAGGGGATCATCCAGCCCGAACGGCCCTGCTGGGTGGCGTCGATCAGCGTCTCGTCGCCGCCGAACCTGTCGCGCAGAACCAGCGGGCCGGCCACCACCCCTTTTCGGTCGGTGTTGAGGTTGAGGTCCTCGCGCTTGACGTTGAGCGTCACTTCCAGATCCTCGATGAGGGGGTTGGATTCGGACTGCTCGGAGAACAGCTCCTCGTCCATGTCCTCGCCCAGCGAGAACTTGAGCTGGTAGAACAGACCTCGGATGGAGGTGTGCGCGTTCTCTTTGAGGAATTTCTTGCACTTGTTGGCGATCGCGACGGTCTGCATGAACTTGCGGGCCTGGCCCACGTTGATGAATTTGCGCTGCTCGGTCTTGTCGCCGAGGCGGATGCAGCCCACGCCCTCGTCGAAAAGCACGTTGCCCTTGGAGCGCAACGGGGTGGTGAACGAAGGCGTCTCTTCGGCGTCGATTTCGGCGAGCATGCCCTTGCCCAAGGATTGGAGCTTGCCAGCGACGGCGCCCGAATCCTGCTTCTTGAGTTCCGGCTTGTCGGATTTCGATGACTTTGCCATACAAACAACCTTGCGAATGCCTTATTCTTCCTCGTCTTCCTCGTCTTTGCCGTTGCCGTTCTTGCCGTTGCCGCCCGGGGGGGCGTCGTCCTCGCCTTCCATGATCTGGCCCATGTATTTGGTCTCGATGAGATGGCGCAGCTTCGCCTCGAGCAGATCGGCCTTGCCGGTTTCGGCCAAATCGGAGAGGTCCTTGGAGAGCTGGGCCACGTAACGCAGGACGGCCTTGCGCCGCTCGATGCGGTCGCGCTCGCGGTGGATGCCGGCTAGGTGCAGCTGGAGCTTGCGGGCCGCGTCCATCACCGCGTTCTTGATCTCGATGTACACTTCCTGCTCGTCGGAGATGGCCTGCTTGCCGGCCGACGTGTAGGGCACGTGCACGGACACGAGGTTCACGAAGACGGTGATCGGCGTCTGGTCGAAGTCCTTGATGTTGTAGCGCTTCCAGTCCACGTCCTTGATGGCCTGCGTGATGGCGCACCCGGAATTGTCGAAGAGGAGCGGGGCGCCGTTGGCATAGCGCATGATGTCCCCGCCGGTGGAATCGCCGGAACGCCGGCCCGCCTGCCCGCCCCACGCGAGGGCCGCCTCGACCTGGAACGGGATGCCGCCTTTGTAGATTTTGGGCGGGCGCTCGGTGACGGCCGAGAAATCGGGGGCGAGGATGTGCTGCAATGATGTCTTGATCTGTTCGCTTCCGATGGGGCGCAGGCAGTCGGAGGCGGGGGCCATCCACTTGACGGCCGGATGGGCAAAGGAGCGCACCAGCCCCTCGGCCTCGGGCCATGTGAGATCCTTGGCCGGCTTGCCAAAATCGACGGCCGGCAGGCCGTCCGTATGGCCGTCGAGGAGTTTGGAAAGCTCGTCGACCTTGGCGGCCGAGACGCGCTGGAGCTGGTTCTGCAAAAATTGCGAAATCTTGAGCGACGGGCCGTTGCGGTGGGCCAGATCGACGATGTCGCTGACCGTCAGGCCGAGCGGGTGGGGCTGCACCTCCTTGGGCCTGGGCGGGACCTGGTCGTGCGAGCGCGGGAAGGCGGATTTGTCGCCGGACGGCTCGATGAGCGTTAATGTGGCGTGCGGATTGGCCAATGCCGTGCGCTTGATGTACTCGAAGGCGCCGCCCGAGGAGCGGTCGTACTTGCACTCGCCGAATTCGCCCTCGACGCGCACGCCGTGCGAATCGCCCGGGACGCCCTCTTCGACGACGTTGGAGAGGAGCGGGGAGTTGGTCTTGAGGTCCACGGAGATGTCGGCACTGATGCGCTGGCCCGAATATTCGGATATGACGTGGACGGGCTTGCCGGTCGTGATCTGGGCATACATGGTGCAGCCCGATGCGCCGATGCCCTGCTGGCCGCGCTGCTGGGCGTAGCGGTGGAACTTGGTGCCGGCCAGCATCTGGCCCAGCGCTTTGCCAAGGTGCTTCTTGGGGATGCCGGGGCCGTTGTCCTGGATGGTCACCTTGTACTGCTCCGGGCCGCTCTCGACGATGCGCACGCTGATCTCCGGCAGGATGCCCGCCTCCTCGCAGGCGTCCAGGGAATTGGTCACGTACTCGTGCACGAGGATGGTGAGGCTCCGGGTCTTGCCCGAGAAGCCGAGCATCTGGCGGTTCTTCTTGAAGAATTCGGCCACCGAGTGCTCCTTGAAGTTGGCGAATATGCGGTCGGTTTCTGATGCCATCTAATCACTGTGGCCTTTGCATCGGATGCATTAGCTGGTCGTAATTTAGGTTTATGGACGAAGTGTTTAAGAAGGGCGCACAATGACCGAGGTAGAAAAGAAGGAAAAAGGCCCGAAAGCCCTTGGAGGGGGGCCCCGGGCCGTTTTCCGGCTAGGCGCCAAGAAAACAAAAAAGGAGGGGCGCCCGGGCGCCCCGCGGCCGGTCCGTCCGGGCCAGAAAAAACGAGGGGATATGCCGATCACTTGCCAAGCTGCGCGTTGATGACCGCCCGGAATGCGCTGATGTCCTGCGCGCCGGCCACTACGCTTCCGCTGACCACATTGCCCGAGCGCGTGCCGACGACGAACGTGGGGGTCCCGCCCACGCCGACGGAGTCGCCGATCGCTTTCTGCGCGTTTAACGTGGCATCCTTTCCGGCCGCGATGCAGGCGTCGTACTTGGCCATGTCGAGGCCCAGGCCCGAAGCCATCTGGCGAAGGCTGGCATCATCGGTCTTTTGGGTGGAGAAGATCTGGTCATGCATTTGCCAGTACTTGCCTTGGTCACCTGCGCATTCCACCGCCACGTGCGCCGGCTTGGCGGTCGGGTGCACGATGAAGTTCATGTGCACGAGGTTGATCTGCGTGGGATATTCCTTGAGGAGCTGGGCGATGGTGGGCTGCACGGCGACGCAGAAGGGGCACTGGAAGTCCGAGAACTCCACGAGCGTCACCTTGGCATTGGTCGGGCCCTTGACCGCCCTTCCGCTCACGTTCACCGTGGCGGATGAGGGCGGCGGGGCGCCGTTGATCCCGCATCCCGAACCTTGGGACGGAGCGGCGCCGTTATTGGCCGCCGCGTTGTTGGCGGCGTTGTTGTTGGCGGCCGCAGCATTGGCTCCCGCATTCGGAACCGTGACGTTGACTACGGGCTGCACCACGACGTTAGAGCCACTGAAGGATTTGGCATCGAATGCCTGCACCAGCATGGTGGCTGAGAGATAGACGGATGCGGAAAGCATCAGCCCGATGATGATGATGGACAGGCTCAACGCGTAGATCGGCGTCGGATCGGCCGAGCCGTGGAGCGCATGAGCGGCAACGCTTTCGGTGGACATGGATTTCAACCTCCCAAATTCCTCGAAAAGATGATGCTCTTCGGGCTTTTATAGTGCCCCCGCAATGCGCAGTCGGCCGTTGCCGACTTGCACGGTCGGCTACTGCCGACCTATCGGCAAATCTGTTGCCGACCGACAAC
>JAHFEC010000129.1 GCA_023248665.1 Microcaldota archaeon
ATTCATCGGATTTTTTCCACCTATCAATTTCTGTCCCGAAGGCAGCGCCTTGCGCAAACCCGCAGGGTTGCGCATAGACGGCCCGCAGGCCGGCGTATGCCATTCGACTATGTGCCCGTTTATCAGAAGCCGTACTCCGACAGCCTAGATTAGCTCGGGCAAGGTTAATAAAAACGCTTTTCACGCTAAAGAGGACATGAAAACAGCCATTCTTTTCTCCGGCGGCAAGGATTCGGTCTATGCCACGCACCTCTGCCTCTCGTGGGGCTGGGACGTGGAATGGCTCACCCTCCATCCGCAGGCGGATTCGATGATGTTCCACCATCCCAATACGAAATGGTGCGGATTACAAGCCAAGGCCGCCGGCATCCGATGGCACGAAGTGAAAACAACCCATGAAAAAGAGCTCGATGACCTCGAAAAATATCTCTCCGTGATGAAAAAGCGGGACACGATCGAGGGCATCGTCTCCGGCGCCGTCGCGTCCGATTACCAGAAGCAGCGCATCGAAGTCATCGGCGAGAATGTCGGCCTGCCCACCTTCTGCCCGTTATGGCACAAGAAGCCGGCATTCCTGCGCGAAATGCTCGCCCAGACGGAAGTCTATCTGGTCTCGGTTTCCGCCCAAGGGCTCGGCCCCGAATGGCTGGGCAAGAGATTCACGCCAGACGACGTGGGCCGCCTGTCGGCCATGTCGCCCGCCATCCACCCTTTCCTCGAGGGCGGCGAGGGCGAGACGTTCGTGTGCGATGCGCCGTTCTTCAAGAAGAAAATCGTGATCAAGAAAATGGAAAAGAAATTCAAGGGCATGTCCGGCCGCGCCGATATCATCGAAGCCGTCCTGGCCCCGAAGCGCTGACGCGCCGGGAGCGCCGAGGCCACCTTCTTTCTTGCCCTAATTCCCGCCCGAGGAAAGCTTGTCCAGCTTCTCGATCATGTCATTGAGCTCTTGGCCGTACACCGCCGACACTTTCAATGTGGCCGAGAACTGCGTCTCGATCGGGATCTCCTTGTTGATGTTGATCTGCACGTTCCCGTAGCTCTTGTTCACGTCCATCGGGATGCTCGCGTTGATCCTGAAGTTGTCCTTGATATGGAGCGGCACGACTTGGCCGGTGTTGGACTGTGCCGTCACGGTGGTGTCGATGGGGATGTCCGCCGTCAGCGGCACGCTGAACGAATCCGGCAGCACGTCCGCGATCGGGAACGATTTTTCGATGACGACGGTGGTGTGCAAGGGCGAGGTCAGGGTGATCTCCTTGTTCTGGATGGCGCGCAGGTCCGCCGTAACGTCCTTGAGGGTGGAGCGGTCGGACGCGCTCAATCCGTGCTGGGACGTCACCGAGACGAACAAGGCGGTGGCGGAGAGCAGGAGGGCGATGATGCCGAGCACGAGAGGCAGTTTGGACATGGCCGCCGCCTCGCCGCCCTGCATCTCCAGTGCCCCCGGCGTGGAGGAAATGCCGCTTTTGGCCTCCTCTTTTCCGGACTCTTTTTCGGCTTTCATCTCATCTCGGCTCTTGCCGGCCATGAGCCCGGACGGGACTTTGGAGAAATTTTCGTCGTTTGCCATATCGCTCTATCGCGGCGAATGATTAAAAACCGAATTGCCCTAATGTCTGCATACGTTTGCATAGGTGATTTCAGATGCCTAAGGTATTCTTCAAAAACGACAATCTCACGCTCGAATGCCCGGCCGGCACCAAGCTCGTCGAGCTGGCCGAGCAGAAGGGCGCGTCCATCAATTTCTCGTGCAAAGAGGGGGTGTGCCTCACCTGCCTGGTCACCATCTCCTCCGGCATGGAGAACCTCAACGCGCGCACCGAGAACGAGACGAGCACGCTGGAGGCCTTCGGCGCGCAACCCAACCAGCGCCTCGCCTGCCAGATCGTCGTCAACGGCGATTGCGTGATCGAGACGGTGGGATAGCTAAGCGTGATCGGGAATGTGGGATAGCTAAACGAGCATAAGATAAAGATGTGGGTGTAGGATGAGTTCGGATTCAGGAAAAGCCATCGGCGCTCTCGTGATGGGAATGCTCTTCGGGGTGGGTGGCTACCTTTATGGATTGGCTCTCTATCGCATTTACAAACTCATTCAATACACGCCCACCTCCAAATCCGTCGCGGCCGCCCCCGGCCTTTGCGAAGTGGCCGGACAAGCGCAGCCCGACGGCGAGTTGCAGACTGCTCCATTTGCCCGCAAACCATGTGTATTCTATCGGACGAACATCTACCAATGGTCGGGCAGCGGCAAGCACCGCCGCCGGGAGCTGGCCGCATGCTTAAAGGGCCGCAACCGTTTCTATCTTCAGGATGAGAGCGGGCGCATCGCCATCGAGCCTCCAACCGATAAATTGGATGTAAATATGCTGAATGCGGGGTGGAACCTGCTGGCCAAACACCGGGAAAGCCCGCAGGATTACCTTAAAATCGACGTAAAAGACAGTAGCGCCGGGCGCGGCGGTCTCCAAGCGCTGTTCGGAGCGAGGAATTTGTGGTCTTATTACTCAAACCCCGGCCTGAAGGACAGCAACGAAGAATTCCTCGCGAAAAGAACGGTGTATCTCCAAGTTGCCATGATTCTCTTCATCGTTATCCTTTTTTGGTTTACTGTAAGAGACGAGTTCTTGGTGTTGGGGCTTATTGCCATATTGGTGATAACGTACCTTGTCCTTTTGGCGCTTTCTCGGCTGTTAAAACCCCACATAGGAAATAAAGAAACTGCCAAAGAACCTGTCCCACCCCAGCCGCATGATAAGGTGAGGAAATTTTTGGCCACTAACTATCCATCCCTTGCCGGCTACCATGATCGGGTGGATGTGGAAGAAACCTACATCGAACCGGGAGACTCCATCTACGTACTGGGGACGGCGAAAGCGGCCGATGGCGATCCGGATGGAATTTCGGTCAGGTATAGCCCGGACAACGGCATATTCTGCATCTCGGACGGCAGCGAGAAGGACGCGCGCAAAAAAGCCGGCTGGGGCGCCTATTTGTGGGGCCTGGGCGGGCCCATCCTGTTCGGCATCTGCGCCGTGCTGTTGTTCAAAGAATATGTCAAGGGCGGTTTGGGTAATACGCTCACAAGCTTCGTCCTGCCGCTCGTGCTGCTGATGTACGCCGTTTTCGTTCTCATCAACCTCCTCGAGCTTTACAACGGCACCG
>JAHFEC010000047.1 GCA_023248665.1 Microcaldota archaeon
GACGCGGATTTCCACATGTCGCGCGGCAGGCCCGCCTTCTCGCACAAGGCCTCGAGGAATTGCGTCCCGTCCCAATTCCATTCGATGGGCACCTGCGGCAGCAGGAGAGCGGACGCGCGGCCGTATTCGAGGATGAGCCCGTCGCGGCCGATTTTGAGCGCTTTCATCCTCGCCGCCGGGTCCCGAACCTTCAATTCCTCGGGCACGGTGAGCACGCTCACCTCGAAAACGATCGAATCCAGCTCGCCGGCCTGCACGGGCCTGAACCTCGAATCCTCAAGGCCCGCGGCGCAGGCGGCCTTTGTTATCGCCCGCCCCAACGGCATCTTAGGATACGGGAATCCGATGCCTGCGCGCAGCTCGCGCGCCGGATAGGTGTGCAATGAGACGAAAACGCCCCGCGCATCCTCGAAGATCGGCGAGCCGCCGACTGGCCCGGCTTCGCGGCCTTCAATCGCGTCTCGCAGGGCCGTCCGCGCCCCGCGCACCGCCATCCCGCCCTCGCGGGCCTCCGGCATCCCTCCCATGGCTCAAGAACGTCTGCAAAGTTATTAATCCTGCCCACCCATTCATCCTCATCCGCCTCTTGCCGTGATATTATGGATTTCGTCCCGCAGATCATCGCCGTGCGCAAGCCCGCCTCTGACCTGCTCGCTTCGCTGGAGAACGAGTATTGCGCCATCGGCTCCAGATTCGGGTACGTGAAAGTGCAGTCCCCGCTCTTTCTGATGCTCAAAAGGCCGGATTCGCAGGTCGGCTTCGAGCTGCAGTTCGGCAGCGAGCGCGAATTCGAGGGCTCGCTGGGCCTGCTGCAAAAAAGCGGCTCGGACCTGTGCTTTCTCATCACGTCATCCAAGGCGCACTCCATGCGGCTCAACGACATCAAGAGCCTGCTTTCGCGCAAGTTCCAGATCAAGGAACAGAAATTCGTTCTCGTGGACGTCGAGAACTCGCGCTCCTTCTTCGTGAATTTCGAGTGGGACAAATTCTCCTCGCAAGTGGGCCGGCCGGACTGGTCGCGCCCCGGCCCGATGCCGGCGCAGCCGCTTTTCCGCTCGCAGAACGGTCGGTCGAAGCCGATCTACGGCAAGAGAGGGGAGCACAAGAAGCAGGATTGAGTACCGGGGCGGGCCCGAATGTTGTCGAGCAGATTCGCGTTCGCGGCCGAACTGGCCACCCGGGCCGGAATGTGAAAGCGAACGTGCATCTCCTTCTGCCCCGTTTTGCCACAACACATTTTTACAACTTTTACAAAAGGTTTAAATACTGTTTTCGACATATACTACCTCATACCCACGCTAAAATACGGGGAGATTTGACGTGAAAAAGTTTGTCCTAACCTCACTGGTGCTCGCGCTGGCCCTGCTCGTTTCGGGCATGGCATGGGCCGACGCGCAGGCCAGCTATCCCATCGACGGCCTAGTGGCCACCCGCTCGCTCCACGTGCGCGAGATCGGGCATCTTGATTTCTCCACGGGCGCCGTCTCCAGCCCTTGGTACGAGAGCACCGTCACGTTGGGCGTGAAAAACAGCGGCCCGACCGCCCATACGGGCATCGTTCTCGAGGAGAATCTGGCCTACTTGCCGGCCAATGTCCGTCTGGCCTATTCTGTCGAGCCTTCCTCGGTCGGCCACAAGGCCGCCTGGTCGATCCCCTATCTGGCGTCCGGCGAGCAGTTCCTCGTCAACATCACGGTCATGGCGCTCGTGCCCGACAGCGCCATCGGCGCGCAGGGCCCGCCCGGCCTTGAATATGCCCGCCCCATCGCCAGCCTTCAGGCCCCCCAATCCATCGACCAGAGCGGCACCGTGGTCTTGCGCCTGCTCGATCGCGCCCGGCAGCCGATCCCCTCCTCTCAAGTGGAGGTGAGCGCGCCGGACGGCCGCCTCCGCGTCCTGACCACCGATCCGGCCGGCTACGCCCGCTTCGACGCCCCGCTCGCCGGCATCTACACCTACCGCGTCCCCGCATACACTCTCGATTTCATCCCGTCCACCCAAAGCCTCCAGCCCGCGCCCGTCATCCCTCCCACCACTGGCGCGATGGTGGGTACGACCCCGCCGCCACAAAACGAGACCGACCTCTTCAACAATCTCCTTCTGGCCGGGGTCATCCTGATCGGGCTCGTTCTGGCCGCCTTCATCGGCCTCGTGCTCCTCGGGTTCCTGAGCCGTTCCGGCATCGAGCGCGATTCCGATTCGCCGCCGGACTCCCCCCGCGCTGTCATCGAGGAAGATTCCGGCATCGAGTTGAGATCCTCCCGTTCGACCAGCGGCGCTCGCGGCGCGGTATCGTCCGATGAAGCGCACGCCCCGCCTGCCGGCGCGTCCTCCGCCGCTCCGGCGGCTTTTGGTTCCCCGCCCGCCGGCTACGCCTCCCCGGTTGGCGCCTCCTATTCCATCTCATCTTCCACTTCCACGACCCTGAGCGGTTCTTCTCAAGACGCCGAAAGCCTGTCCGAGCGGACCCGGCGTCTGGTCGCCAGCCGCCGCGGTCTCCCGGCGTCCGAGTCCGAAGCCGGGGAAGCGGGCCCGTCCGGCGCCGCGCCGGAAGATTCCATCCCCTCTACGGTCCCGTCCTCGTTGTCCTCTGAGCGCGGGGAGGATTCGGACTGGACCGAGAGCACCACGGTTCAGGATGCCCGGGCCCCCGTTCAGGAAGCGAAGCCGTCCGGCTCCAAGCCGAACCTTGTCATTCCCACCCGTCTTGTCGAGGAGTTCGAGGCCGCCTCGCGCGAGCGGCGCGCCCCGTCCGACCCCGAGAGCGACGAGGACGCTTCCGACAAGATTGACGACGAGGCCATCCGCAAGACCATCGAGGAGCTCGAGCAATTGCGCGCCGAGCTCGCGGCGCGCTCGCCCTCCGGCGCCCGCCCGGATGAAACCTCCGACGAGCAGAAAGCCGAGGCCAAGGAGCAGGAAAACACCGAAACCATGCCTGAGGAGGATGACGGGCCCGCCGCGTCCGACGATAGCGAGGAACCCGCCCCGCCCGGCGGCGACGCCGAACCGGCGGGAGAGCCGGAGCCGATCCGAGGCAAGAAGAGTCTCCACGACATCGACCTGGGCCGTCTCGAGCGCGAGGAGGAAGAGGACCTGACCCAAGAGGGCATCTCCATCATCGACCCCGAGAAGACGGGGCGCGAGAGCGCGCGGGAGAAGAAGGATCTGGTGCAGAAGGCCATCGACGAGATAACGGTGGAGGAAGCCAAGCCGGGCACGCCGGAGCAAACCACGCCATATGCCGAAAGCTCGCAGGAAGAAATCACGCAAACCCGCAGGATAACCTTCCCTGCCAAGAGCGAAAGAACCCTGCCCTCAAAGAAATCGGCCCGCAAAATCCGGCCCGTGGCTGCCCCCGGGAAGGCGGCCCGCGAATCCAAGTTCATCGTGCCGGTCATCAAGCCATTGCATGTTCCCGCGGCAAAGCCGCTCGCCAAGCGTGCGCCGAAAAAACCCGCGCCGCAAGAGGCGAAACCCCGAAAGTCTGCCCAACCAAGCCCTCGCCGGGAACCCGAAAAATCCGCCCCAGACAAACCAGAAGCAGCGAAACCCAAAAACGCGCCCCGCGCGTCAAAAGAGCCACCGCGCCAAAAATCAGGGCGCCCGCGCCAAAAAGGGCACGAGGGCCGCGATCATCCCGCCAAGCGCGGCAAGGGCAAGAAGTAATCCGCCCTTTTTTTCGCCGTCCGAAAATTCGTCGCTTTACGATTGCTTTTTTTAACCTCTTCGCGCCATCTTAGCTTTGCGATCTAGATGCAAGTCGAGAAAGCCCCGGACGTGCAGGTCATGGTGGATGACATCGTGACCACGCTCAACACCGACTACCTCAACCAGCACCGCCTCATCTGCATGCGCAGCCGCGAGTCCAGCGCGAACGCCTATGCGCGCATCTGGAACCTGCCCAACATCTGGCAGAAAGCCCTCGACGTGGGCACCTTTTACGTCATCGAGGTGCTCGCTGAGCATTTCGACCGCCTGCCTCAGGACAAGAAGGAGCAGGTGCTGGTGCACGAATTATTGCACATCCCGAAAACATTTTCCGGCGCGCTCCTCGCACACGGGCACCCGAGCGCGCCGGTCAACGACCGCACGGCCATGCGGCTCTGGAAGGAATACAAGCAGAAGAAAGAGAAGCTCGCACGCTCGGGCGCGTTCGAGGGCGAATAAGCGCTTGTCACGAGCAGAAGAAAGAGAAGCTCGCGCGCTCGGGCGCATTTGGGAACGAATGTTCGCTCGTCAATCCCACTCGATTTTGCCCTCTTCCTTCACATCCCGGCTCGAGAACATCCGGTTGATCGCCATGCTCAGGTCCGGGACATGGATTCGCTCCGGGTTGGCGTACGGCGCGCAAGCCGTGCAATACGCGCCCCCGTCCGGCGCGTAGAACGGCCATCTCGCCTCTTTCCCGCAGCGGGCGCAGCGCACGCCGCCCCCGTGCCCCCGGCTGTCCCGGCATTGCTTGCAGGCGTTCAGCCCGTCGCGGACCTGGAATTTCTCCTCCCACGATTTTATCTCCCGGTGGCAGAAGGCGCACTCCTTCTCCTTGGCCTCCCGCACTTCCGTGATATAACACGACGAACAGAATAAATTGTCCTTGAAGTTCTTCATGCCGTCGATGCGCTGGTAGGCGCCGCAGCGGTGGCAGTAGCGGTGGGTGTCCGCGTCGTGCTTGCGCTCGTGGCAGGTGAGGCAGTAGCGGTCGTTCTGGTAAAATTCGCCGATGTACCAGTCCGGGATCTCGGAGCCGCACAACGCGCAATATTCGGCCATCCGCCTACACCTCGATCGGCGGCTTGCTCACTTTAATCAGGCACGGCTTGCCTTCCTTGACATATCCCAGAACAAGCTCGAGGCGCAGGAGGCGCGCGACGGCCAGCTCCCGTTCCAGCGTTTCGAGGCTGGCCTGCCAGTCCTTGTCCACGAGGCGCAGGATGCTCTGGGGCCGCTCGTGCTCGCGCCCCACTCCCTTGGCATAGACCCGCCACATGAGTGGCGAGCCGGACGAGAAGCGCACCACGTTGCCGCCGAGGCGCAGGGCGCGATAAATCAGGTAAATATTTTCGGGCATGAGCGCTTCGGCAGGCGGCATTTTCGCCGCCCCTCTGCCGGTCGCGCCCTTCGCGCCGGCTTTATGGCCTGCCGTCTTCTTGCCTGTCTTTTTTTTCGCGGCTCCTGTTTCGAGCTTGGCGAAAATCTGGGGCGGCGTGAGCGGTTTCTTCCCCTCCTCCACTTGGACGATGTTCCTCTCCGCGAGGAATGCCGCCTCGAGCGGATGCAACTCTACCCCGCCTTCGCTCCTCCTGCCGAAGCCCGCGCCGAGGATGTCCCGGCCGAGCTTCTCGTCGGATTCGATGATCTTCCCTTTCAGGCAAATGGCCATGCTCCAGAATCGGCGGGGAGCCATATAAGGGTTGCGGCCCTCTTTTGACCGGCGTCGAAATCAGGCCTGCCTCCATTTCACGCCGTCCTTTACAAGGGCCGCGATTTTCCATCACCCATACGCTTCATCGTGGTGCGAAAAGCGCAGCAGACGCACGGTTGAGGGTTCCTCAATCTCGTAGATGAGCACAAAGCATGCGGCGATGTGCACGCGCCGCGTCCCGTGCAGGGCATTGCCCAGCGGTTTGTAGTGATGAGGGTTCTCGAGGATTTCCGAGATTTTATGGCCCAGCGCCTCGGACAGCCCGCGGTTCTTGCGGGTGAGCTTGCGGATCTGCTCCTCACACTTTGGCCGGACGTCCAACACATAAGAAATGGGATCACCTAAGCAGTTCTTTGAGCGTCATCCGCCTGCCGGGCCGGCCCATCTCGCTGCGGATTTTTTCTACGAACTCCTTTTTCATCGGCTTCTCGTCCACCGGGTGCCAGTCGTTTTCCTCCATCCATGCCAAGTCATCGGTGCTGAACGGCTCCCTGTCCACGTATTTTCGCAAAATGTCCAGCTTGCGAAGCTCGTACACTTTCTGCAAAATGGCCTTCTTGGCCACCTCGCTCCAGCGCACCTCATCGTAATTTTCCATCTGCCGCCGGACGTCATCCTGGATTGAAATCGTGATATTCGCCATATGCTCACCACATAATATCGTGATATCACAGAATTTAATACTTTTGGTGAACCCGGTCAGTCATTGTGAAAAGCCGTCAAAATCAGGCATACCTGTATTTCACTCCGTCCTTGGAATCCTCAATGATCACGCCGGCGTCCGCCAACCGCTTTCGGATCGCATCCGCGGCCTTGAAATCCTTTTTCTGGCGGGCTGCCTCGCGCTCGGCGATCAGCGCCTCGATCTGGTCTTTGGGCATCCCGGCGGCTTTCATCGTTTTTTCCGCCGCATCGATGCCCAATATGGCGAACGCGTCCGCCACTTCCTTCGCCGCCCATGCAAGCGAGTTGCGCGAGCATCTCCCCTCCGCCCTCGCGCGCGCCACCGCTTTGGAGGCCTCGATCAGGTCCGCGAGCGCCTGCGGGGTGTCCAAGTCGTCGTCCATGTGCGCGCGAGCCGAGCCGAGCCGCTCCCCGACCACGCCGGCCAATCCCTTTTCCGCCTGCTCGTCCTTCTTTTGAGCGCCCTCGCCCTCCATCACGGCCAGCGAGCGGCGCACGTTGTCCAGCGTGTTTTTCGCCGCATCCAGCGCAGCCTCGGAAAAATCAATGGGCGAGCGGTAGTGCGCCAAGGCAAAGAAGAGCCGCATCGTCTGCCCGTCCCACTTGGCGAGCGCGTCTTTTACGGTGACGAAATTGCCCAGCGATTTGGCCATCTTCTCGCCGTTCACGGTCAGGAAGCCGGTGTGCACCCACATTCGCGAGAACGGTTTTATCCCGGCGCTCGCCGGCCTGCGGGCCGACGGCGCATCAACGGCTTCCGGGCCGTTGATTGCCCCTTCGCTTTGCGCTATTTCGTTCTCGTGGTGCGGGAAAATCAGATCGCGCGCCCCGCCGTGCATGTCCAGCGAATGGATGCGCTCCGGTTTTTCGAACATGCGCTCCGGCGGCACCTTTGCTTTCTCCAATTCCTTTTTGTTGGCATACCACAGGCTCATGGCCGAGCATTCGATGTGCCAGCCCGGCCGCCCCCGGCCCCACGGCGAGTCGTAGGTGGCCCCCGGCGCCTCCTCGATTTTCCAGAGCGCGAAATCCTCGGGGTTGCGCTTCTTCTCGTCCACCTCGATCCTCGCGCCCGCCCGTATCTTGTCCAAGTTCTGCCTTGAGAGCTTCCCATAGGGCGGGAACGAGGAGATGTCGAAATACACGCCGGACGAGGTGGCGTACGCATGCTTGTTGGCGATTATCTTTTCGATGAGCGCGATGGTGTGCGCGATGTGCTCGCTGATTTTGGGCATGTGTGTCGCAGGCAAAATCCCAAGCGCCCCCATTTCCTCCCTTCCCGCCTTGTCGTAGTACGCCGACAACTCGAGGGGAAGCATCTTCCTCTCCTTTGCCCGCTTGATGATCTTGTCGTCGATGTCGGTGACATTCTGGATGAAATTCACGTCCAAGTCGGAGTGCATCATCCATCTTCGCAGCATGTCGAACGCGACGAATGTCCTCGCATGCCCCATATGGCAGTCGTCATAAGGCGTGATGCCGCACACGTAGATGTTCGCCCGCCCCTTTTTGAGCGGGACGAATTCCTCCACTTGGCCGCTGAGCGTGTTGTGAAAGCGCATGGATACCGAAAAGGAGTGGGCCGACCAATTCTTTTATGCCTTCGTATCGGGACAGAACAAAAAAGCCCGAAACGGGATTGGACCGAAAAAAGTTCAGGGCCAAGACCGGGATTTGAACCCGGACGAAGGGAGGTCTGCAGTATGGCGCCCAAAATCGGGCGCGGGGCTTCCACAATCCCCAATGCTACCGGGTTACATCATCTTGGCCATACCCGTTTCTACGAGATAATTGCGCAAGGTAAGTATTTAAAGATTCGGAACGTGAGCCCCGCATGGGAGTGTCGGGGGAAGGACTAGCCAAATCGCTCACTTTCAGCCTTATCTTCCTCCTTCTCTTTTGCGCCCCTGCTTTTTCCCAATACGTCTGTCCGCCCGGCGCCAACAGCACCTATGTCAAGGCGGATTATTCGCATGATCCGCTCGCGAGAGCGGACACGGCCACTGCCAGCATCTACGTCTATTACATCGACCGCACCCTTGTCCCGGTCCGGGATGTCGGCGTCAAGCAAGGATTGGTCATCCTCGACAGCGGCGTCTTCTCGCCCGGTGCCACCACTTATGGCCTGCCGGACCCCAACAACGTCGGCCAGAACAGCGTCTGCCGCATGGTCACGGACGACTTCGGCAAAATCACGCTCACCCTGCCGCACCCCGAATTCGCCAGCCAGTGCGTCAGCCACAAATTCATCTATTGCCCGGCCACGCTTGATCCGGCCGAGCTGGCCAAGTGCGCCGGCCTCGTGGACACGGCCAACAACCGCATCAAAGCGCTCGACTGGAGCGTCATCCCGCCCTGCCCCGGCACGCCGGCCAGCGCCGCGCCTTTCACCGAAACCACCATTGTCAATGGCAAGCCAGTAACAACAGACCAAACCCTTTTGTTCGATTCCTCGCAAAACCAGTTGCAGGCGTGCGGCGACACGGCCGGAACCCCCGGCCAGATGCAATTGTGCTGGGTGGGCGGATTGGCGTTCGGGCTCCTGTTCGCGGCATCGTTCATGTCGGGCCGCAACCCCTTGCAGATGTTCGACTTCGGCACGGCCCGCTCCATCGGCAC
>JAHFEC010000130.1 GCA_023248665.1 Microcaldota archaeon
TTCCGGCGGGAGGCGGAAGCCTTTCGAAAAGCGAGATGGTCAGGCGGGCGGCGCAATCCTTTTAATATGCCGCCGGCTTCCTATGGCCATGAGAGCGCAGTCCTCGGCTGAATTCATGATCGCCATCGCCATCATGGGCATCGCCCTGGTCCCGATCATGACGGCCATGCAGTGGAACTCGCAGAGCTCGCCCGAGAAGATGATGCTCGCGAAAGCCTCTTTTTCCGCCGACCGGTTGCGCTCGGCGGTGGATTCGGTCGGCGCGCTCGGGCCGGGGGCCCGGCTGACCGCGCAGGTGGAGATGCCGCAGGTGCAGAATATCAGCGCGCAGGGCCGCGAGATCAGCATCGGGCTGGATACGTCGTTCGGGCCGGTGGACATCACGCAGCCCACGAGGTTCAATGTCACGACCTCGGGCTTCGAGCGCATCCGTGCAGAAGGGCGGTACGTCATCGACGTGAAGGCCGGCACCGGGCCGGACGACCCGAACGTGAAGCTGGTTTTAAGATAGAGAAGGGGATGAGAATCGGATCAAAAACAAAAATCAGAAAAAGAAAAACAGAGAACAGGCGTAAAAAAAGAAAAGAACAGAGGATAAAAAAAGAAAACAATCGGGCGCTCGAGCGCCCGCGCGGCCGATTTTTTCGATATTTTCCTTCGGGCTTCTTGCTTTTTTCTTCGGACATTTCTTTTTTCTTCAGGCTTCTCTCGTTTTTCCTTCGGGCTTTTTTCCCTTGGAATCAAATCTGGCGCTCTTTGGCGTGCCGCCTCAGATCGAGGCGCGTCTGGCCGATCGAGTCCGTGCGCTGAAGGGGCTTGCCGAAGCCGGGCTTGACCAGCACGTCGTTGTCCCACACCACCTGCTCGC
The DNA here is from genome assembly GCA_023248665.1 of Microcaldota archaeon. Lineage (GTDB taxonomy): Archaea > Micrarchaeota > Micrarchaeia > Anstonellales > Anstonellaceae > CAIXYX01. The sequence goes on from JAHFEC010000130.1 coordinate 869, forward strand.
CGCGCAAAAACACGCCGAGGATCTTGCCACGCAGGCGCCAGCCCTCATAAGGAGACCAGCCGGCTTTCGAGCGCAGGTCCGCAAGCGTCACGGTCCAGCTCTCGGCCGGGTTGAAGATCACCAGGTCCGCGTCGTTGCCGACGGCGATGCGCCCTTTGCGGTGGAGGGTGAAGGCGTCGGCGGGGCCCGAGCAGGCCAGGCGCACCGCCTCCTCGATCTTGAGCTTGCCCCCGACCACGGCGTGCAGGAGCAGGGGGAACATGGTCTGCACGCCGGGGAATCCGGGCGCGCCGGCCTTTTTCTCGTCGGGAAGGTGGGGCGCGTGGTCGGACGCGATGATATCCACTTTTTTGAGCACCTTCCATAATTTGGCCACTTCGCTGCGGGTGCGCAGGGGGGGATTGACCTGGCCCGTCTGGCCAAGGCGGGGCAGGTCGTCGATGGATAGGAACAGGTGGTGGGGGCTCACTTCCACGCTGACCGGCGGCAGCCCGTTTCGGCCCACCGCGGATTTGGCCGCATTCACCTCGGCCGCGCTGGTGAGGTGGCAGAAGTGCACGCGCCGCTGGTATTTCTTGGCCATGGCGGCGACTTTCTTGACCGCGCTCAAGGCCACCTCGATGGAGTTGATCTCCTCGTGCGTCTTGTTCTTGAGCTTGAGGGCGCGCGACTCGGCCAGCACGGCGTCCTCGCAGTGCACGCACAGCGGCTTGCACGCATCATAGCTGGAGAAGTGGCGCTCGAGTGCCGGCCCCACGAGCGTGAGCGGGGATTTGGTCTCGCTCAGGAAGGCCTTGACGGACGGGGGCTGAAGCCTGCGCACCAGCTCGTCGTTGTCGGCCGTCGCGCCGAAATGGAACCCGAAGTCGGCCACGCTCTTGGCGGACGCGAGGCGCTCCTTCTGAGTGAGCGCGCCCACCGTGGTGGTGGGCGGGCTGCGGTAGCACGGCATGTCCAGGAACGAGGTGACCCCGCCCATGAGCGCGGCCATCGAGCCGGTGGTGAAATCCTCCTTCTGGGGCGCCTCGGGCTCGCGCATGTGCACGTGCGCGTCGATGGCGGCCGGCAGCACGAACCAGTCGCCCGCGTCGAGCGCGGAGTCGGCCATGAATGTATACGAGTGGATGCCGCCGATCCGGCCGGAGTGGATGGAGATGCAGGCGGGGCGCAGTTTCCCGTCGATGAATACGCGCTTGGAACGGATGAACATTTGATCAACCTCAGGTCATGAATAGGATCAGTATTTGATTTTCCTTCCGGCCTTGTCCGAATGGAACGCGCCGAACTCCGGGTTGGCCAGCGCCGCCTCCCCGTCGATGGTGGGGCCGTCGATGCAGGAGAGCCAGCCTCCCATGGCGCAATGGCCGCACACGCCGAATCCGCACTTCATATACCGCTCGACGGAGAGCTGCGAGCGCACGCCCGATTTCTGGCACGCGAGGGCGACCGCTTTCATCATCTTCTCGGGCCCGCAACAGTAGACGCAGTCGAATTTCTTTTCCTTGAGCAGGGGTTCGAGCGCCGTGAGCACGGTGCCTCTCAGCCCGGCCGAGCCGTCGTCGGTGGTGACGTGGTTGACGCCCGGCGCGGCCTTCATGAGCAGGTCCTTGCTGCGCGCGCCGTTGATGGATTCGACTTGCGCGCCGGCCTCGATGCCGAGGCGGGCCATGAAGCGCAAGGGGGCGAAGCCGTAGCCGCCGCCGACCATGAGCCACTTTTTGCCCTCAGGCCCGTAGGGCTTGCCGAAAGGCCCGCGCACGTACAATTCCTCGCCTACCGCAAGGTCGGCCATCTTCGTGGAGCAGGGGCCGGCGCGGGCGATGGCCAGCTGGAGAGACGGTTTGATTTCGGCGATGGACATCGGCTTCTCGTCGCCGGCGTCCGGAAGCCATGCCATGACGAACTGGCCGGGCTTGGCATCCGGGAGGGAAATGTCGAGGGTGAGGAGCGAGACCTTGCTGTTCTCGCTCTGGGCTTTCTTCACTTTTGCGCGGATGGGGAACATGGATGCACCAATCGGATTCTCAATTCGATTTTTCGATTGTATCTTCATTTCACGAGCTTGATGTCGGATATTTTTTTGTACCCTTCCTCTTGCATGTATTGGAGAAGCTCGGCCCGTATCTGGGAAAACGCGTTCTCGCGGTACCCGACCGCCGATCCGACCGAGACGGCCGTGGCGCCGGCCATGAGCATGCGCGCCGCGTCCTCTCCGCTAGGGACGCCGCCCCCGCCGATGATGGGAAGGG
>JAHFEC010000131.1 GCA_023248665.1 Microcaldota archaeon
CGGCTTCCAGCAGTTGCAGAACGTGTTCTTCGTCACCTTGAGCGGATTTTTGGTCTCGTACCTGAGCGTGCTGGTGCAGATGCGGATCCTGGACTTTTTCCTGCTCGCCATGCCCTGGTTCTTCCTGCCCCTCGGCCTCCTCCTGCGGGCCCTGCCGCCCACGCGCCAGTTCGGGGGGGCCGTCGTAGGCTTCGCGCTGGCTTCCCTGTTCTTCTACCCGCTCATCCTCGTGTTCAACGACCTGGTCGTGTTCTCCTACATGGACGACTACATCGCCAAGCACGCCGTCACGGCCGCGGACATCCAGAGGACGCAGGACCTCAACGACAACACCCGCATCGCATCCGGCTGGCAGGCGCAGGACTTCTCGGACACGGCAAAATTCAGGACTTATGACGACAAGCCCGGAAAGGTCGTGGGGCAGGACGGGACGGCCTTCAATATCATGCAGATCGTCGCGCAGAGCCATGACCAGCTGGTGTTCAAGGACGAGAACGGGAACATAGTGGTGTTCACAAACGAGGACAGTACGCTCACCGGCGGGAAGGTCTGGAATACGTACAGGATAGTCCCGATGTTCGACCCCATGAAAACGGGCGAAGAGATCAACGCGAACATGGGCAAGACGCAGACAGACCCGGCGACGGGAAAAACAGCAGACAACCCCGTTCCGGCTTCCACGCGCATCATCGAATTCTTCTCCGAACCGGGCACGGACAGCCCGTTCCCGGCCCGCACAATCACCATGTCCGACCGTTCGGGCACGCTCTCGAGGACCATCTGGTTCCCCTTTAGGATGGTGATGATCTATTTCCTCGCCGCCGTGGTCCTGCCCGTGGTCAACCTCATGATCTATATCGAAATCGCACGGGTGCTCACCAAATTCCTCGGCGCGGAGATGGACCTGACCAACCTGACCCGGCTGATATGAGGGACGAGAAAGAGATAGGGATATAGATGCAGGACGCGAACGCAGGATGGAACAGGACAAGAGGACGGATGAAGAAGGACAGATGACGAACCGGGGATGAGGACGAATGCCCGAACGCATGAAGAAAAGACGATGATGGGGACGCCAACCTAAAAATGGCGAATCGAAGAAGATGATGACATGGTTCCACCGCTCATCCCGCCCGGCGCGCCCGCGAGTCCCGTGGACCTCCTGAACATGTTCGGCATTGGCAGCACCTCCAATGGCTCGTGGCTGGGCTGGGCGGGACTGATATTGCCCATCGCCTTCGCGGGGCTGTTCATGGCCACGGCCGTGTACATGCTGGGCCTCGCGCTCAATCTTTCGCACGTCAAGCAATGGGCCAAGGGCGAGCTTATGCAGGTGGTGCTCACCTTCATCCTCGCGGCCGCCCTCGTCTCGCTGGCGGGCGTGGGCTGGATGTTCATGAACGAGACGATCAGATACGTCTACGAGCAGTCCAATCCGCAGGCGGCCCAGCTCCAGCCGAATGCCTACTACGACCCGTTCGTGTTCGACCAGACGTACATCGCCAACACCTTCCTCGACTGCCAGATGCGCATCTACCGCATGATGTACTGGATAAACACGTATTACAAGTTCGTCGGGAAAGTCAGCTCCGAAATCATCGGCGCCGACGCGGCTGGCTCGTGGTACGCCGGCGCGTATTCGGGGGTGATGGATTACACCATGCAGCACCTCGACCGGCTGGTGCTCCTGCATTACATCCAGTACCGCTTCCTCTCCATCATCAAGTATGCCATGCCGCTCCTGTTCCTCATCGGCCTGCTCTTGCGCATCTTCCCCCTTACGCGGGGGACGGGCGGTATGCTCATGGCCATGGGATTCGGGTTCTTCTTCGTCTATCCGGTGAGCCTCGCCCTGCTCATGACCATCCAGCCGGCCCCGCCGATCTACTGCTCCGAGTTTTCCCCGCCGCCCATGATGAGCGGGGCCAACACCTGCTGGCAGGACGCGGGGGACTACTATTCGGCGCGCTACTCCATACTGTCCAGCGAGAGCGGAGTGAAGAAGATCTTCTCGGACCTGGCGATATTCATCCCCTATTTCTACATGCAGGCCCTGTTCGTGCCGCTCGTGGCCTTCACCATCACGTTTACGGTGTTCAGGCAGGTGGGCTCGCTGTTCGGCGCGGATCTGAACGAAATCGGGCGGGGCCTCGTGAAGCTGATATGAGAGGGATGGCCGCCCGGGAACCGGGCGGATCGGGCGAACGGCCCGCCCAGAACAATAACGATGCGCTTATAACCGTCCGGGCGCTGTCTGTCCCATGGACGCGCGAAGTTTCTTTCTGGGGATGCTGTTTGCCCTGCTGATCGGCTCGCTGGCGGGCCTGGCGCTCTATTACGTCGCGCCGCAGGCCCTCTGGCCGGCAGGAGAAGCCCGGTGCGACCAGACCGCATCAACAACGGCGGCATATGGCCAATCTCCACCCTCTTCCTCCGCGGACGGATTAGACGGCACGCCGGCGGCACAACCCCCATTTTCCCTGTTCGGGGATTGCACGCAGGTCGAGCCCGTGTTCTCGCCCGGCTCGTCGGACACCATCCGCGCGCTCATCCGCTCGTCCAGAAAAAGCATCGAGATCGAGATGTACGTGTTCACGGACGAGACGCTGGTGCAGGAGCTGGCGGATGCGCAGAAGAGGGGGGTGGACGTGCGAATCATCATCGAGGCGCGGGTGGAGTCGTCCAGCCTCGACACGATCGTGGCGGCCCTGCGCGACGGCGGCGTGAGCGTGCGCTGGGCCAGCACCCAATTCGCGCTCACGCATGCCAAGACGATGATCATCGACGGGAAGAAGGTGCTGGTGGGCTCGATCAATTTCTCGAAAGCCGCGCAGAACAAGAACCGGGAGGCGGCGGCCATCCTCGAAGGCAAAGAGGTGGCCTCGTATTCGGCCATATTCGCCAAGGACTGGAATGACGCGCGGATGATAAAAGCAGGATAGGCATCGCATGAAGGCCAAGGCTCGCCGCCGTCGGTTTAGTAGAACGCCAGGCTCGCATAGGCCACGACGCTTGACTCGTTGCCGTCCGTCTCCTTCCCCGAATGGGTATAACGGAGGAGCTTGGCATTCTTCGCGCCCGACAATTTGGCGTAATGCGCCGCCGCGGCGATG
>JAHFEC010000132.1 GCA_023248665.1 Microcaldota archaeon
GCTTTCCGGTTCACGAAACCGGACGGCACGAGGCGGATGGCGTATTTGTGGCCCTCGTGCTCGACCGAGTGCCCGGCGTTCGGCCCGCCGCCGCCGCGCGCGATGACGTCCGGCTCGTCATGCAAAGCCAGGTAGGACATGATCTTCCCCTTGCCCTCATCCCCGTATTGCCCTCCGATCACAATCGTCGCAGACATCAGAAATCAACCCGTAAGCATCGTATGCCACAATTGCCTCTCAAACCTTATAATCCATTCTCGTTCGATCCGCCCGGCGCCCGTTCCAAAAAAAGCCTCTGCGCCAGGAACAGCGCGCTCTCCAGTTTGTCCCAGCGCGGCCCGCTCGCGCCGGCGGCGCATGGGTGCCCTCCGCCGTCTCCGCCGACAATCCGGCCCGTTTCCCTCATGATTTTCGGCAAGTCGAGCCGGCTTGACAATGCGGGCCTCAGGCGTGCGGAAATCCTCGCCCCCTTTCCGTCCTGCGTGCCCACGAATGCCGCATCCGCGCCCGCGCGCACAAGCGCATCCGCCACGTGGGACTCGTGCGAGGACACCACGGCCGTCGCGACCACGAGGCCGCCCTTGTGGAGCCAGACGGCCTGCCGCAGGCCTTCGAGCACGGCCGCGCGCGCCTGCGGAGACGCGGGGTGCTCCAACGCATGCAAAATCTCCTCGTAGCTCATGTCCGCCTTCGCAAGAAGATCGGCCATCATTGAAAATGTCCGGGTATCCGCCCTCACCAGCTGGGCCGAATCCGAGAGGATGCCCCAGATGAGCCATCGCGCGCTTTCCGGCCCGGCCGGCCCGACGAGCGCGCCGACCATTTCGCACACGGAAGAGGCTTGCGGATCGATCCATTCTATCTGCGCCCGGACGGAATCCGCCCCCGGCGCGTGGTGGTCGATGAGAAGGAAAACCGGCCCATCTTCGCCGCCGCCCTCTTTTGAGAACTGCGGCAGGATGCTCCGGTCGTTGGCATCCAGCAAAACAACGGGGGCGGACGGGAATCTTTTCCTCGCCTGCTCAAAAGAGAGCGCATCTAAAAGCTGGGCGCCCAGCAGCCTCCGGCTTTCGGAATTCGTCCGGTCCGGCGGGGCGACCATGGCTTCCTTTCCCAAAAACCGGGCGAGCGCAAGCGCGCCGGCGCAAGCGTCCAAGTCTCCCAAGGAGTGGAACGTGATGATGGCCGGTTTGCCGTTCAGCGAGCGGAGGGCCTCCTTTATTTTCCCGGGCGCGACCGAAGTCTTGCGGGCGGCCGTCTTGCTCTTTTTCTCAACCATGGACAACCATCCGTCCTTTCCCGTTTTCGCGGCGAACGCTGTTTTTAGCGAGCTTTTTTCTTTACGGGTCCGCGCCGTCCGCTTGGGCGGGCGCTCCCTCGCTGCCCGCGTTCGCGCCCCGCGTGGCCTTCTCCAGTTCCGCCCTCATGGATTCGAGGCGGGCCTTCAATTTCTCCTCCTGCTTGGCCAGCGTGCCCTCGCGCACGGCGAAAGCCTCCAGCTTCTCGTCCACGTCCTCCTTGGCGGCCGCGACGTCGGTCTGGATCATCAAATTCCCGACCGCCTTGAACACCTCGCCCTTCGCGGTGAGCAGCTCCTCCTTGGCGGCTTTGAGCTCCTCGAGCGCGACCTGCACCTGCTGGCGCTGCATCATGACCAATTGCATCTGCCTTTGCAGGTTCTGGAATTCCTCGATCTGCGCCTGCAGTTTTCCCGGATCGCGTATCGGTTCAGCCATCAAAAAACACCTTTCATCCTTCATAATTCGTCGATGCGTATTCTGTCATATGCCAAACAACTATCGGCGCGCGGGGTTTTAATCGTTTCCCTCCGTGCGGGCCGGGAGCCGGTTTCCGGCGCCTGCCATCAAGGGCCGGGCGTGCGCATCTTGGCCGGCTCGTCCCGCGCATCCCCCGCCCGCAAAAGCCTTAATAATAAGGCCGGGGGAAATCCATCTCATGGCAGGAAAAAAGGAGACAGAGCCGGAGCTTCGCGCCCGCCGAATCCGGTGCCGCATCCTCAAGATGGTGCACGCGTCCAAGTCCTCGCACGTAGGCACTGCCCTCTCCAGCGTCGATATCCTCGTGGCCCTTTATTTCAAAGTCATGCGCATCGATCCCAAGCGCCCGGACTGGGGCGCGCGGGACATCTTCCTCCTTTCCAAAGGGCACGGCTGCACCGCCCAATACGCGACGCTGGTTGAGCGCGGTTATGCGGATGCGAAGGTGCTCGAGGGCTTCGCCGCGGACGGCGGCACGCTCTGGGGCCATGCCACCTCCGGCACGCTGCCGGGCGTGGAGGCGTCCACCGGAAGCCTGGGCCACGGCCTTCCCATCGGCCTCGGGATGGCCATCGCGGATCCGGCCCGGCGCGTGTTCGTGCTGCTCGGCGACGGCGAATGCGACGAGGGCAGCGTGTGGGAGGCCGCGCTCTTCGCCGGCCACCGCCGTCCGGAGAATTTGGTGGCCATCATCGATTACAACAAGATCCAGTCCTTGGGCGACACCAAGGACGTGCTCAACCTTGAGCCGCTGGCCGACAAATGGAAGGCGCTCAACTGGGGCGTGCGGGAAGTGGACGGCCACGACATCGGCGCCATCACAAAGGCCCTCTCCTCCCTGCCGTTCAAGAAGGGCCGCCCCTCGGTGCTCATCGCGCACACCATCAAGGGCAAAGGGGTCTCTTTCATGGAGAACAAGCTCGACTGGCATTACAAGAACCCGGACGATTCGCAGCTGGCGGCCGCCCTGGCCGAGTTGGGTGCCGAGGCCCTCCCCGCGCCGAACGGCGCTTCCGGCGGGCCCGCAAGCCCGGGCAAGACGGCCCGACGAGGTGAGCGCCCATGAGGAAGACATTCGTTGACAAACTGATGGCTTTCGCCAAGACCTCCGGGCGGCTCATGGTCGTATCCGGCGATTTGGGCTATTCGGTGTTCGAGCCGTTCATGGCGGCGTTCCCGGCCCAATTCATCAACGTCGGCATCGCCGAGCAGGACATGATCGGCCTGTCCGCTGGGCTCGCCCTGTCCGGCAAGGTGGTGTTCGCCTATTCCATCACCCCCTTCTCCACCGTCCGGCCCCTTGAGCAGATCCGAATGGA
>JAHFEC010000133.1 GCA_023248665.1 Microcaldota archaeon
TTGAGGATGTCCTTCCTTCCGATACGCTTGGAGGGCACGTTGATCACGAGCGCGATGCGGGTATCTGCTCCCGACGTTTCGGGATCCATTTTTCCTTCCGGGGGCACGAGCTGGAGTATCCTCAGCACTTCGATGCCCCGGAACGCCCCGATGCGGTCGATCACCGTGCCATTCTCGAGATTCTCGACAAGCAACTGCATACCTTCACCCGGACAAACAATCCTGCAGCACGGCCATGCGCACCGGCACGCCGTTTTTGGCCTGCGCGAAATAGTGCGCGTGGGGGGACGCGTCGATGCCGGGCGGGATCTCGTCCAGCTTGGGGAGCGGGTGCATGAGGATCATCCCTTCCTTGGCGCCATCCAGCAGCTCCGGCGAGATCCGGAAGCTCTCCTGCAGTTTCTGCGCCGCATATGGATCGTCGAAGCGTTCCTTCTGGATCCGGCACACGTATACCACGTCCGCGCCCGCGATGTCGAGTTTCGCCGTCTGTTCGGCTTTGAGGCCGAACTTCCCCTCCGTCTCCTCGACGACGGCGGGATCCATCTCCAGCCCCGCCGGCGCGATGAGCGTCACTTTCGCGCCGAACATGCCCAGCCCGTAGAGGAGGGAGCGCATGGCCCGCGCGTGCTTGAGGTCGCCCACGAGGCGCACGTCGAGCCCGCCGATTTTCCCCTTGGCCTTCTTGATCGTGTACAAGTCGATGAGCGTCTGGGTGGGGTGCTGGTTGCCCCCATCGCCCGCGTTGACCACCGGCGCGCGGGCCACGTCGGCCGCAAGCTTCGGTGCGCCCTCCATCGGATGCCTCAGGATGATGATGTCTGCATAGCCGTCGATGATCTTGATGGTGTCCGTGAAGCTCTCGCCCTTCTGCGAGGAAGAGGCGGCGTGGTTGTATGAAACCACGCTCATGCCCAAGCGCTGCGCCGCGGTCTGGAACGAGAGGTTGGTGCGCGTGGAAGCCTCGAAGAACGCCGTGGCCGCGAGTTTTTCCTTGAATCTGTCATGCATCAAATAGAGGTTTTTTTCCATGTCTGCGGCGCTCTCCAAATACCGCTCGACATCGCTTTTTTCAAGGTCCCGGATCGAGATGAGGTCATGCACGAAAACCACTGCTCCTTATGGGTTCGATGAAAAATATAAACACGCGCATCGTCCGTCGGGCCATCCGGTCCGCCCGCACCATCCGGCAATGGCCCGGACCGCCGCCCGGCGAGGGCCAAAGCCTTCGCGCCGCCCCTGCGGCGAGCCACCCGTTTCCTGCCCGGGCACTCATCGCCTGCGCGGGCCGCCATCCTGTAGCCGGCCAACGATACGGCCCGCGCCCGGTCCGGGCAGACGGAACCCGTTCCATCAGCCGAGCCGCCGTGCGCTCTTTTTTTGGGCGGGCATTTTTTCGTCAACCTTTATATCCTTCCCATACGAGCCTCTTGTCGCGTGCTTCCATGGAACCGATCAAAAGATTCCTGTACTGGCTGCTGGACGGGACGCGCGGCGGGCCGACCCGCGTGCGTCTCCTGTCCATCCTGTCCAGGCGACCTATGAACCTGCACCAGCTGGCGCTCTCGGCAAAGCTGGATTACAGCACGGCGGAGCACCACATCCGGTTGCTGGAGAAGCATTCCATCGTGGAGTGCACCGGCGCCGGCTACGGAAAGCTGTACTTCGTGAGCGACAGCCCGGCCATCCATGATTATATCAAGGAGAAACTCGAAGGTGAGGGATTTTATGAAAACAAGAAAACAGGCCCAAACAAGATCCGCTAACTCCGCGAAAAACGGCCGGCTCAACGGCGGCACGAAAGCCGCCGGTTTAGCCTTGGCCGGCACGCTCGGACTCATCGTCCTGGCGTTCGCCGTCCTCTTCCTCTCCTCCGTCTTCCTCCCGCGCATGCAATTCATCGAGAACATGCGTTCGGGCGAGATTCTCCTCGGCCCCGGCGGACCCGCCCATTTCGCCCCGGATGCCGAGCTGGGCAGCTACCTTTGGCTCCGCCTCATCCTCTCTTCCATGAACATCCTGCTCGTGGTCTACCTGCTCTTCGTCTATGTCAAGGACTACCTGCATTTGCGCACGGGCTTTGCCTTGGGCATCGTGGCCTTCCTGTTCTCCTTCCTGCTCTACGCCCTTTCCTCCTTCCCGCTGGCCCACCTCCTCCTCGGCCCGCGCGGATTCTTGGACGTGTTTGCGTTCATCCCGCTCCTCTTCTCCGGCATCGGCCTGGTCATATTCGCGAAATTGAGCAACGAGTGAGGGGCCGGCGGGCCCAATGCCGGCTCGGGCCGTTCGGGTCTTCGGACCCTCCCGTTCCGGTGCAGGGCCGAATGCAAAAAAGGCCGGGCCCCGGCGCGCCCTGCGTCTTAGTGGCGGCCCTTCTTGCTAACACTGCGTTCCTCTCGGCAGGGGTATGGGGTTGAGGCGGGACCCGCGCGCCGACCCGCCCGTTTTTGTCCATTTTTTTGTTCCCGCTTGTTTTTTGCCCAGATTTGGGAATGATTTCGGAATCATCTCGGTACCCTCTTTATATCTCCTGCGGGCCTCATCCCTCCATGCCATCTGCCCAAGTTCCGCCTGCGGTGCTCCAGATGGGGCACGTCTCCAAGGTCTACGACGGCGACCCGCCTTTCACGGCGCTGGACGACATCAATCTCGAGATTCGCGCGGGCGAGGTCATCTCCATCATCGGGCCATCCGGCTCGGGCAAGAGCACGCTCATGCACCTGCTGGGCTGCCTCGACACGCCCTCGCGCGGCGAAATCTACCTCGACGGCCGGCCCATCTCCCAGATGAGCGACGACATGCTCGCCGAGGCGCGCCGCAACACCATCGGGTTCGTGTTCCAAGCCTTCAACCTCGCCCCCACCCTCAACGTGTTCCAGAACGTGGAACTGCCGCTCGTCATCCGGGGCACGCCGAGCGCGGAACGCAAAAAGATCGTGGACCGCCTGCTGGCCGCGGTGGGTCTGACGGAAAAAGCATCCAACATGGCCAACAACATCTCAGGCGGGCAGAAGCAGCGCGTGGCCGTCGCCCGCGCGCTGGCCAACGACCCGAAAATCCTGCTCGCGGACGAGCCGACCGGCAACCTCGACTCCA
>JAHFEC010000001.1 GCA_023248665.1 Microcaldota archaeon
ATCCGGAAATGTGGGAACCCGGCGCTCAATTACCACGGGTTTGAGAACTTGCTCGCGCAGGGAGAATTCCAGCCACACCGTCTGGGCCGAACGGTCGGAGCCATCAAAAAGCGGCCCGTGCGCCTTGAGCCTGAAAGTGGCGGAGCGCTCATCCACCTGCTCTTTGACCACGTCGAAATGGAGAAGGGGCTCGGCGCTGGCAATCGCTTTCTGCACCAGACCCGGCAGGCTTTGGGCGTCTATCGAGGCCGTGAAATCCAAATCTTCGCTGAAACGATCCAGCCCGTAGAGCTTCTGCAAAGCGGTGCCGCCCTTGAAAACGAACTGGGTCGAGGAGACCGAATAGAGCGAAGAGAGCAGCACGTCCTGCAGATAGCTTTTCTCGGTCTGGTAGAGATTGAACCTGAGGCGCGAGGCATACCGGCCCAAATCCGTCCGATTAATCATTCCAACACCTCGTTTATGATTAGATTCCACCTCTTATCCACCGGCCCGCGGGCGGGAGCGGATGGGTTGATGGGGTCGTTTTTGCGGTTGTGGGGCAGCTTGAAATTGTAGAAGATGCCCGCTTTCCCAAGCAGGAAACCCAGTCGCTTATTCACGATGCCCGAATCCAATCGTTCGGCGTATTCGGCCAATTTCCCCAGGTCCAAATCCGCCTGGCGCAGCGCTTGCAGAGTCTCGGACAGGGGGGCCTGCTCTGGAAGATAAAGACTGTCCAAAATCGCTTTCTCGGGGTCGGCCACACGGACGCCATCAACGAGTGAGAAGCCGAAAAATGCCTCTTTCTTTAGGCAAATGAACTGGATTTTGGTGCCCGCGTAGTCCAATGGCTTGCGCGGCCTCACGACCGCCACCTGCTCGACAATCGGTATCTGGGTGGTGAGATGATGGAAGGAGAGGGCGGAAAGAAAGGAGAGATAGGAGGGATGGGCGATGCTCGACGCGACCGCGTGCAAATCCGTATCGGACAGGGCGTATTTCCCGCGTTCGATATGGCGGATGCGGCCGGTTTTTTTGAGGCGGGCCAGATAGAGCTTGCAGTAGGGGGTTGGCTTTTGGATGACGCGCGCCGCATCGGCCAGTATGAAGACACCTGCATCCATTCGGCGCAGGGTTTGCTCGAACTGTTCGGCGTTCATATCCAATATTTAAACATTCATATATTTAAAGATATCTTATTTGATAACTTTTAGCATATAAAAGTTATTTATATAACGCTCGCGCCCGCCACCCGCTGTATTTCATCCAGCAAAACCAGCTCTTTCTCGGTCAGCAACCCGGGCGAGCCCTTCAATCTTTCGGCCTGCGGTTTCGAAATATAGACATAGAGCTGCTCGCCGGCCTTGAAGGTCTTGCCGCAATAGGGCTCGTCCATGGAAATGGCGGCCTGCTCTTTCTCCGAAAGAAGCTGCAAAGACCCCTTCTTGTCCTGGATGGCTTTCACCACCCCGATCATTTCCCCGGAAGAATTCATCAGCCGCGCGCCGGGCCGAAGCCTTCCCGCAACCACTTCCACGCCAAAAATGGCGGGCTTGCACAAACGGAAGAAACAGTTGGGCAGAGCAATGATTTTGGCCGGCAGGGCCAGCTCGGAGAGCACCGCGCTCTGGTCGCGCTCTTTCTCCTCTTTCAGCCAGCTCAGATAATCTTCCAGCACGCGGTAGATGACCTCGGACTGGAAAATCTTGACCGAGCCGCGCCGGGCCTCCTCCAGCGCCTCGGGAAGCAGGGGCACGCTGAACGCCAGCACCACGCCCAGATACTTGTTCTGCATCGCGGCGGCGCGGGCGGAGATGACGTCCTTCTTGCCCACCGGCCCCACGTCGATGGAGCGGGCCGGGATTTGGGCATTTGAGAGCAGGCGCATAAAAGCTTCGGCTGAACCCAACGTATCGGCCTTCACCACCACCCCCACGAGCGTGTCGCTCTGCACCAGGATGGACTTGATTCGGAACCGCAGAGGGGCGCCCCCGCCCCCCGTCTCATTTCGTCTCGGCCCGCCATCTGCCGAAAGTTATATAAATTTCTACACATACATATACACATATGAGCAGCATCAACATTTCCCTGAACGCGGACGCCTACGCGCGCCTCGTCCGCCTCAAGCGCAAGAGCGAAAGTTTTTCCCAAGCCGTCGTCCGGTTGGCCGGCGAGAAAGACATCCGGCGTTGCTACGGCCTTCTCAAGGACGAGGATGACGGCGCGTGGGATGCGGTTGCGGCGGAAGTGGCGCGCGTCCGGCGCCTTCCGTTGCGGGGGCGTTTGCGATGAATGCCTTGCTGGACAGTTCCGTGCTCATCGACCTGTTGCGCGGCCATATCGGAGCCGAGGCCGAGATTGAGAAACTCCGCCTGAACGGAGCCGTTTTTTATACCTCCACCCTCAACCTCTACGAAGTGCTTTGCGGCCTGACGCTCGTCTCAAAGCGCCATCCGAACCGGATGAATGCCTTCGAGACCATGGTTTCCAGCATTCATGTGCTGGACTTCAATCCGTCTTGCGCCAAGAAATCGGCCCAGATATTCGCGCAGTTGAGGGCGGCCGGAAAACCGGCCGATGGGCTCGATTATCTTGTCGCCGGAACCGCGCTATCTTCCGGTATCGACGTGATCGTGAGCGCGAACAAGAAGCATTTCGAGCATATCGACGGCCTGAAAGTCATCGGCTATTGAGCCTCATTCCGTTTCGGCCCGCCACCCTTTGATGAATTTCAAGAACTGGTCGACCGGCAGCACATACGCCCGTTTCTCCTTCCACACGACGCGATACCCCAGCCGGAGCAGCACCATCTCGTCCCGCTTGTCGCAGTGCGACAGCACCACCTGCCCGTCTTCCATCTTTCCGACCGAGTCAAACAGGCCGGCCAAAAATGCGGCCGCGTAATCATTGGCATGGCAGAACGCCTCGTCCTCGCGTTTGAGCGTATTCTCGAAGAAAAGTCGGTAGGCCGTGTGGTAGAAATACGCGCGGTCCCCACTCAGCTGGATCTTGTCCGCATCCGCCAGGCCGGCCTTGACCACGCGCGACACGAACACCTCGACGAACTCCGGCGTCCCCCGAACCCCGATGCCCTCCTTGGTGCGCACCCATTTCCACGCCCCGATGAGGTAGGATAGGGCCGGGTCGAGTTTTATCTTCATGTCCATTATTTGCGGGCCGGGGCTTTTTTAACCTCCGGTGCGTGCTTCTGCGCATGGCCGAGGAATCCCGCAAAGAGTCCAAGCCGATCCTGCCGCCTGCGCCGGCGAAGAACGTGGTGCTCGAGGCCCTCATGGCCAAGGACGGCGACGAGCCGAAAAAGGAGGAGGCGCGCAAGGCCTTGGCCCTGTCTGCCGACATGAAAAACGAGAGCCCGAAAAAATCGGCAGCCCTGCCGTCCGCGCTCCATCTGCCGGCCGCCTCGGAGGCCGCCGCGCACAAGAAATCTCTGGCCTCCCCCGTCCAGAAGCCGGCCGTTCCCCTGCAAAAATCCAATCCGCCTGCCGTCCATCTGAAGCCGCCGGCCATGCCGTTGCTCAAGCACCCGTTCCCCCCTTCCACCCGGGGTGGGCAATCCTCCATTCCCGAGATGCTCCTGTGGCTGGACAGCTATGACGACATCTTCTCCGACTTCGACCCGCGCAATTACGAGTACCGCGAGCTTTCCGAGGACTTCCTCAAGGAGCTGAGCCGGCGCTACAAGGAGACGCCCAAGGGGGGCTTCGAGGTGCACCTTCTCATTCCCGCGCACCTGCGGCAGGCGCACCTCGAGGCGCGCATCAAGAAGAGGCTCAGGCATTATTTCGCCCGCGAGCTGGCCGGCGTGGAGCGGCAATTGCGAAAGAAGCGCGAGACCGGCGTCAAGTTCATCGCCGCCGGGCTCCTCGTGCTCTCGGCCCAGACCTGGCTGCTCTTCTCCTACCCCGACCGCTTCCTGCCCGAACTCATCGGCGTGCTGCTCGTGCCGGCCGGCTGGTTCGCCACTTGGACCGGCATCGAGCGGATGGTCGTGGAGCCGGAGAACCTCGTCTCCCTGCGCGAGTTCTACAAAAAATTCTTCAGGTGCGAATACGTGTTTTTGGCGGACGAGAGCCCCAAGAGATGATGATAGAGCGCTCGCGCAGGAATCCGGCCGCTCCTGCCTCTTCCTATCCGTCTTGTTTCGTCCCCATCGCACTCATCAGCTGCGTCTCGTCTTGGCTGCGCGTGATCTTTTCGCGCACGCGCGCCGAATCCCGAAAGCCGCACGCCAGTTGCAGGGCCAGTCCCTTGGCCGCATTGAACGGGATGTCATATTCGCGCGACAATCGGCCGTACTCCCCCAAGAACCCGACTTTTTCTTCCCACCCCGTCTCCTTCCATTTTCCATCCGCCAGATATTCTCTTGCATGCCGGAAGAAGAGCGGATCGGCCAGCACGGCCCGGCCCGCCATCACGCCCGCGCAGCCGGACACCTCGCAGATCCTTTTCACGTCCGGCGGCGCGCACACGTCGCCGTTCCCGAACACGGGCACCGAGACGGCCCGCACCACCTCGCCGATGGCTTCCCAATCCGCTTTCCCGCCGAACTTCTGCCTCGCGGTGCGCCCGTGCACCGCCAGCGCCTGCACGCCTGCCGCTTCCAGCGCGCGGGCCATCTCGACGTTCTTGCCGTCTTTGTCGCCCAGCCTCATCTTCACCGTCACGGGCAGCGGGGAATATTTCGCCGCCGCCTCGACGATTTTCGTGGCGTTCTTAGGCCTCTCCAAAAGCCGCGAGCCCGCGCCGGTCTTCACCACCTTCTTGGCGGGGCAGCCGAAATTCAAGTCGATGAGCCGGGCCCCGCATTCCCCGCTCTCCACATTTTCCCCGATGATCCTCACCGCCGCCGAGATGTCCGCGGGGTTCGCGCCGAACAGCTGGATGGCGCTGATGCCGCCCTCCCCGACGCGGATGATCTGGGCGGTCTTGGTGATCCGCCCGCCCTTCGAGAATCCGATCCCCTGCCGGGCGATGGCCGTGGCGGAGATCAATTCCGTATAGACAATGTCCGCGCCGTTCCTGGCGATCAGCTCGCGGTAGGCCACGTCGGTGTAGCCGGCCATCGGGGCCAGCGCCAGCGCGGGTTCGCTCCGGATGGTGACGTTCCCGATTCTCATGCGATGACCCGTATGTGCGCAAGACCCGTAGCGCTTATTAATTTCACGATGCGCGTATTGTTTTCAATATCCATTCGGATTCATGATATTAATTAATGGGGGGTTTGGATGAATAAGGCATTCTCGGTCGCCATCCTGTTTACGTTGTCGCTCTTCCTCTTGTTCGGCTGCGCGAGCCCGCTGGCGGGTGCCGCTGCGGGCGCGAATCAATCCGGCTCAAATGCAGCCAGCCAGTCCGCGCCGAACGCCAACCCATCCGCGCCCGGCGCCGGCGCGAGCCCGTCCGCCCCCAACGCATCCATTTCCAATCCAACCGGAGGTATTTCCATGGCCAAAAATCCAGTCGTCGTATTCGAGACCAACAAGGGCGTGTTCAAAGCCGAGATATTCGTCAACGAGGCGCCGATCACGGGCAACAATTTCATGAAGCTCGTGCGCGCCGGCTTCTATGAAAACCTGACCTTCCACCGCGTGGAGCCTGATTTCGTGGTGCAGGGCGGCGACCCCAAGGGCGACGGCACCGGCGGCTCGGGCCAGAACATCCCGCTTGAAATAAAGCCCAACCTCAAGCACGTGTACGGAAGCCTCGGCATGGCCCGCGCGAACGACCCCAACTCGGCATCCTCGCAATTCTACGTCGTCACCGGCCCGGCCTCGTTCCTCGACGGCCAGTATGCCGTGTTCGGGAAAGTCCTCGGCACCGGCATGGACGTGGTGACCCGCATACGCGTCGGCGACCGGATGACCAAGGTGTACGAGGAGAAATCGTAAGGCGCATCGGGTTAAAAACTTCTTTTCCCCTATTTTTCCTGCCGGGGGAATGAGCTAACCTGGTATGCTGCCAGGTTTGGGACCTGGTTGTCCGAGTTCAAATCTCGGTTCCCCCAAGGACTTTTTCTTTTCTTGTCTGCGGGCAAGAAAAGAAAACCTCCACTAAAAGAAAAGAAACATTTTGTCTGCGGGCAAGAAAAGAAAAACCTCCCGAAAGTGCAAAGCACTTCTGGGCGCCATCGGCCCACGGGCCGATGCGTGTCACTAAAAGAAAAGAATCGTCAGGAAAGAAAAACCTGCGGCAACGCCAAAGCGTTGCGGTGCAGCCGGCCACCGAAAACGTGGTTGTCGGTAAGTCGGCCGAAGCCGACTGTAAAGCCGACTCGCACCTCGAAAAGAAAGTAAAAAAGAAAGCGATTAAGAATCGGTTTTCGGCTTTTCCTCACTTCGTCAGCATGATCTGCCCGTTCTTGCCCAGCAGCAGCACCAGCTCGCTTGAGTGCGTGAAATAGTCCACGTACATGTCGCGCAGGGAAACCAGGTCGCCCTTGTCTATGCCGTTGCCGCGTTGGGGCATCACATACAGCGGCAGCGTGCGCTTGCCGTCCGACACCGCGATGCGCGCCATCTGCACCATCTTCTTCTTTCCGGCGGGCACCATCACCAGCGTGTGCTCCACCACCTCCAGCGGGAAGGTGGTCAGCTTCTTCATGCCGGGCTTGAGGCCCGTCAGGCTCTCGATGCCGTTCTCTTTCGCGCGGTCGATGGCCATCTTGAACGCCATCTCGATCTCGTTCTTGATGTCTTTTAGCAGGCGCTCCTTCTCCTTCTTGAGCTCGGCCGCCTTGATACCGGGCGTGATGGCGAGCGCGTACGCCCACTGGTAGTAGTCGAGGCGGCTCTTGGGCAGCCTCCCCTCCTCCTCCCTGAACTCCCCTTCCGATCCCGCGAGCATGGGGATGGACGATACGGGCGAGTTCATCCTCTGTTCGAGGTTCGCCGGCAGCGGGAAATTGATGGCCTCATCGAGCCTCTCCTGCGTCGGCCGGACGGATTCCGTCTGGGCGGCCGGCGCCTCTTCATAGGGGTGCCGGATCTGGTGGAGCGCATGGGGGCTGGCGCGTCCCGGCAGCAGGCCGATCCTCGCCTCGGCCTTGTCAAGCGAAGTCGTTCTGGGCATCTGCTCGATGGCCGACAGCGGATCGCCGGCGCCCGGAGCCTCCTGTCCATTCTCTTCGGATTCCTCGCTTTCGGCGTCTTCCTCTTCCCTCGAGATCTCCTCGTGTGCCGATTCAATCCGGTTCTTTGGCGAGCCCGCCAGAACCGGGCCGGCATGGGGCAACGGAACAGCGGCCTCGCCTTCCGGGGCGCGCGTCCCGCCCCTCTCCTTGCCGGTTGACATCCACGAGAAGAGCTTCTCGATGGAGGGCATGAGCCTGTCCTTGCTGGCCTTGTGCTTGGAGAATATCTTCTCGATCGATGGCATCATCTTGCTCTTGGTGGCCTCGATGTCCTGCTCGCTGGCTTTGCCTTCGGCCTTCTCCTCGAATATCTTCTCCAGATCGACGATGGCTTCTTTCTCCTCCTTGAAATTTCCAAGCCCCGCGAGCGCCAGTTCCTTGATTTTGAGGTCCTTGTCGGCCGACAGCTCCAGGCGCGCAAAGATGGCCCTCGGGCCGTCGAATATGGAGAGTTCGATGGTGGCCTTCTTGCGCACGTGCGGGTCCGCGGCGTAGGTGAGCGAGACGAGCCGGTCGATGCGCGCGTTCTCGTCCTCGGCCAGCGCGGGCGCTGAGGCAGCCAAAGTAGCCTGCCCTTCCGGAGGCATCGGATGCTCCGTGCCTTTCGCGTGCTTGAGCGGGTTCATGGTAATCCGATGGCCATAACCACCTTAACTTATATATAGGCTCGGTGGCCGGGTTTCCGCCCGTCCCGTGTCCCATTGCTTTAAGTGGACTTGGTGGGAGTCGGACCCACGACCTCCTGATTGCAAATCAGGCGCGCTACCACTGCGCCACAAGCCCGCACTCAAAATCTGGCCGAATGAAACTAATAAACCATTATGGGCGCGCGGGCGGATATCAGCCATGCAAGAGGCTAAAAACCCCAAACGGCCTTTTTATTTCATGGACGACGAGCATCCCAAGCCCCCGCCCACCCCGCCTCCAGAATCCGGCCCGGTGCAGCTGCCTGAAGGCGTCGTAGCCCGCCCGGATCCCCCGGCGCGGGTCATCGACTGGGACGGATTCAATTCGCGCGCCCTCGAGGCGAGAAAAGAGGTCGAGCGGATGCGCGAGCCGCTCTTGGTCAACCACTACGACTGCGACGGGCTTTCGTCCGGCGCCATCGTCTGCGCGTTCCTTGAGAAGCTCGGCAAGAAATACAAGGTCCACACCGTGCGCAAAGTGGACGACGCCCTAATCGGCTCGCTCGCGTCCGAGAAAGAGGTCATCTTCACCGACTTGGGCGGCGGCAGCCCGAGAGTAGACGAGCTGGGCGGCCATGTGGTGGTGTTCGACCACCACCAGACCAAGGGCCTCCGGCACCTCCAGCTCAATCCCCATCTTTTCGGCATCGACGGCGGCACCGAATTGTGTGGCGCCACCACCACCTATTGGGCCTTGCGCGCCTTGCCGGAGGCCGCCATCGTGGGCGCCATCGGCGACATGCAATACCCGCTCATCGGCGCCAACCGCCGACTGCTCGACGAGCTGTCGGCCCGGGGCATCGTCCAAGCCTCCATCGACCTGCGCTTCTACGGCCGGATGTCCCGCCCGCTCCCTCAGCTGCTCGCCTTCGCCGACGACCCGTTCCTGCCCGGCCTGGGGGGCAGCGAGGAGCGGTGCGCGCAATTTCTGGAAAACATCGGCCTTGGCAAAAAAGAGCCGAACGGCGCGCCGGCCGCTTCATCCGGCGCGAAATCGCCCTCGCCCGCCCCGGCCGGCGCCGATCCGCGCGCCTGGCGCACCTATTCGCAGCTGGACAACGCAGAGAAAAAGAAGCTGGTGAGCGCGCTCGCGCTCTACATGGCCGAGCTCTCGGGCGGGCCGTACCGCGCCGAGAAACTGGTGGGTGAAACCTACCTGTTCCCGCGCCTCTCATCCATCCCCGAATTATACGACGCCGGCGAATTCTCCACTCTCCTCAACGCCTGCGGCCGGCACAGCAAGCCGCAGGTGGGCATCGACGTCTGCCTCGGCCGGCCGGGGGCGCTGGAGCAGGCCCGTGCGCTGCTGGCTGAGCATCGGCGGGCCCTGCGCGAAGGCGTTGATTTCGCATACAAGAATTCGCGCGATTTCGGCCCCTTCCTTTTCCTCGACGGGCGGGGCGTCATCGACGACGGCATCATCGGCGTGGTGGCCGGCATGCTCTATCCGGGCGGGCGCAAAAAGCCCATCCTCGCCATCGCCTACGAGGAGGGCGGCAAGATCAAAATCTCCACGCGCGGCACGAAAAAACTCGTCGGCGAGGGGCTGAACCTCGGGCTCGCCCTCTCGAAAACCTGCCCCCTCGTGGGCGGCGTGGGCGGCGGGCATGCCATCGCCGCCGGCGCTTCCATCCCGCCGGACAAACTGGACGAATTCCTGAAGCTGTTCCCGCAGGAGATCGAGGCGCAGCTGAAAGCGAAATAGTGGGATTAAGATGACGGAGATCGAAAAAAGGAGAAACAAACAAAAAACAATCATGAAAAAGAAACAAAAACGAAACCGAAAAAAATCGCAAGATCAGCGCCCGGGCGCCTTCGGCAAGCGAGCCGGGCCGATTGTCTTTGCGGTTTTTGGGGCTTCAGAAGTAGTATAAATCCGCGCGGGCATTATCTTCCCATGCTCTTTACCGAGAAGCACGGCCCGAAAAAAGTTTGTGATCTGGCTGGCAACACGACGGTTTTCTCCCGCCTGCGCCAATGGGCCATGCAGTTCACCATGGGCAAAGTGCAGAAGCCCCTCCTGCTCTGGGGCCCCCCGGGATGCGCCAAGAGCGCGGCCGCCCACGCGCTCGCCTCCGAGATGGGCTGGCCGCTGACCCCCGTCTACCCGCCCGAGGAGGGCGAGACGGATCGATGGGAGGGGCGGATCGCCTCCCTCCTGGGCGGTTCTTCCCTGTTCGGCGACGCATCCCTCGTGCTGGCCGACGACGTGGACGGCTGGGGCAAGACCGGCGTGCGCGGCTCGCTCTCCAAATTCACCGCACTGGCCCGCTCCGCCCGCGTGCCCCTCATCATCACGGCGCACGACGCATACGACCGGAGCGTCTCCTCCTTGCGCTCGCTCTGCGAGCCGTTGCAGCTGCGCGCCATCAACGCCTCGGACATCGAATCGGCGCTGCGCGTCATCGCCGCGAAAGAGAAATACGCCGTCTCCGACGAGGAGATGAAGAAGCTCGTCGCCAACTGCGGCGGGGACCTGCGCGCCGCGGTCAACGATTTGGAGGCGCACAATTTCGCCGCCTCGCGGGAGCGCGAGCGCGGCCAGTTCGAGATCGTGCGCGCCTGCTTCAAGTCCCCGAGCTACGCGGCCGCCAAGAAAGTCCCGCTGGGCGGCCTGTCCGAGCGCAACATGCTCAAGCTCTACGTCGCCGAGAACATGCCGGCCGAGCTCAACGGGCCCGAAGACCTCGCCCGGGGCTTCGACTTCCTCTCTCGCGCCGACGTGTTCGACGGGCGCATCCGCGCGCGCCAGTACTGGGGCTACCTGCGCTATTCGTCGGACCTCCTCGTGTACGGCCCTTCCTCGGCGAGGCTCAAGCCCAAGGCCTCCTTCGTCTCCTACGCCTTCCCCTCCTACATCCAGAAGATGGGCTCGTCCAAATCGCGCCGGGCCCTCGAGGGCGCGCTGGCCTATCGCATCGCCGTGCGCACGCACACGACGACGCGGACGGCGAGGCAGTACATCCCGCTCCTCGAATCGCAGGCCAAGGCGCTCGCCAAATCCGGGCAGGACCCGATGGCGCTCTCGGCCTACTACCGTTTCGACGACGAGGATTTCGCGGGGCTTCTCGAGATATCCCCTGATTCCCTCGCAGACGGCAACGGAAAAAGCAAAGCCGCCAAGGCCCATTAACGCCGTTGAACGGCGAAACCAAGGCCAAATAACGCCGTTGAATGGCGAAACCAAGGCCAAATAACGCCGTTGAACGGCGAAACCAAGGCCAAATAACGCCGTTGAACGGGGAACGCGCCGAGGCCCGCCGAGGCCGTTATCGCCCTTTTCGCATCCTCCGCACGCCGGGTTCCCTCCCGGCCAGCCGTCGTTGCCGTTCCCTCCGTCTCCCCGGAGAGGCCGGTTTTCTTCGACGTGGGTTTCGACGGCGGGATAACCGTTATAAACCCTATCGTCATATCTTCGTCGAAGAGTAGGAGGTGTCCTTTATGGGCTCGAAGATTGGTACAGAGAAAATAAAACGCGAAGACGGCTATCTCTACTTCATCGGTAAGGATGGCTACGTCTGGGCGGCTCCGATGAAGCACAACAAGAAGGGCAAGAAGAAGAAAGTCGGAACCGAGAAGATCTCGAAGGAATCCGGCTACATGTACTACCTCGGAAAGGACGGATACGTGTACAAAGCCAAACTCAAAAACGCCTAGATTTTTCAGAGCGAATTTCGGGGCGCCCAATTCCGCGCCCCGAATTCCATGTTTTTCTCCTTCATCTCATCCGCCTTTTGCCTTCCATCCCCCGTTTTTTCGATCCGTTTTCCACCCTTGCAGGTTTCCATCTTCTTTGCGCATCCAAACTCGCTTATAAAATTTCGCAGCCTGCTACTGCCATGTCCGACCCCGCCCCGAGGATGGCCTTCATCGCGCTTTCCCTGCTCTCTCTGGCCGCGCTCTCCCATGCGTCCGTTGTCGACATGGGCCTCTGGCAGTTCGACTCGAACCTGAGCGATTCGCAGGCGCTCGACCTTTTGGCCAACGTCTCGTTCAAGCCGGCCCCCAGTTTCTCCCCGGACGCGTGGAACCTCGCCTCTTCCAGCCTGCAGTTCTCCGATTTCGCCGGCGACATATCTGCCGATGTAGTCCTCATGCCGGCCTGCCCCGAGGGCTCCAACTGCACGCGCGCGACCGACATCTACACCGTGTCGGCCGGCCGGATTTCGCGCGCGGGCAAGCTCTCATTCAAGCCCAACAACCTCTTCAACATCGACCACTCGTCCCTCGACGAGCAGGGCGCGGCGGACAGCGCCTACCTGCCCTCCGAGCCGCAGAATTTGAGCGCCCCGCCGCCCCAGTCCGTGCCGGACATGGCCTTCGCATTCCTCCAGCAGTGGCTGGGGCTCATCACGCTGGCCGTGGTGGTGGGGTTGACGCTCTGGCACATCTGGCACAGCCGGTATTGAGGAGAAACAGCAGAACAAGAAATTCGAAAAAAACAGAAATAAAAAATATCAAGCCGGCCCGGCTCGCGGAACGGGCGCCCGAGCGCCCGTTCATCGCGCATCTTTCTTCATCGCGCATCTTTTCATTCCATCGCATGTCTCTTTCTATCCCCTGTCCAGTTCCTGCGCGAGCCTGAGCAAAAGTTCGTTCGTCTTCTCGATGTCTTTTAACGCGCACACGCCCACATTGGAATGGATGTAGCGGGCCGGCACGCAGATGGCGATGGACGGGATGCCGCCGTGCAGATTGTACACCGTGCTCGCGTCCGTGCCGCCGCCCTCCACCACCTCGAGTTGGTAAGCAATCTTGGCCTTCTTGGCCACGTCCATCACCAGATTGCGCAGGAGCCGGTCCGCCACGTTGCCGGTGCTGGCCGCCTCCACCAGCGTGATGACGGGCCCCTTGTCCAGCGCCACCCCGCTCACGTCCTCCTCCGATATCTCGGGGTGGTCGCCGGCGATGGACGTGTCCACCGCGACGAAATATCTTGGGTGGACGTTCCAGGCCGAAAGGGCGGCGCCCTTGGCGAACACCGACACCTCCTCCTGCACCGAGCCCACCAGCACCACGTCCAGTCCCATGGCCTTCTGAGCGAGCTTGAGCAGGCAGTAGCACCCCACCCTATCGTCGAGCGCCTTGGCGCTGATTTTTCCGTTCTGCAAGGAGCGCAAAGGCATGTCGAAACCGACCGGCGTGCCGATGCGGATGCCGAGCTTCTCCACCTCTTTTCTGGATTTGGCGCCCAAGTCGATGAACAAATCCTTGGTCTCCGGCACGCGGCTTTCCGCGCCCTTCTTCTGCAGGTGCGGCGGCTTGTGCCCGATCACGCCGTATATTTTCCCTTTCTCCGTCTTGACGATGACGCGCTGGTTGATGAGCACCCGGTTGTCGATGCCGCCGATCTTGATGAATCGCAAAAAGCCCTTGTCGGTGATGAACTTGACCATGAGGCCGATCTCGTCCATGTGCGCGGCGAACATCACCGGATGCGCGCCGGCTTTCGGCGAGCGGGCGATGACGTTGCCGATGCGGTCGATGCTCGTTTTGTAGCCCATCTTGGCCAGTTTCTCCTTCATCAGCTTCGCGATTTCCTCCTCTTCGGAGGGCACGCCGAACGCGTCCACCAGCTCGGCCATGAGTTTGAGATCGGTCATATCCACACCCCTCGGGATGGCGTCCGGCGTCGCGCTCGGGCCATCCTCTCCCCTCTTTCGGGCTCACGATATTAAAGGCCTCGTTCCCCCAATCCTAGCTATGTTGAAAGTCATGGTCCTCGGCTCCGGCGGCTCGGTGCCGTCCCCGGTGCGCAATCTGCCCGCCGTCGCGGTGCAGATCGAGGGCGACATCGTCCTGTTCGACTGCGGCGAGGGCACCCAGCGGCAGATGATGCGCCTCGGCATGAGCTATTCCAAAGTGCAGGCCATTTTCATCAGCCACCTGCACTTGGACCATTTCCTGGGCGTGTTCGGGCTCTCGGAAACATTGCGCCTCAACGGCCGGAGCGAGCCCTTGCATGTTTTCGCCCCGCGCGGCGCCTCGGCGCTTTTCCACGCTTTCCGCAAATTCGGCATCCTGCAGGTGCACGAGTTCGACGCGGCCGACCTCTCGTCCGGCAAGCCGCTCTTCACGCTCCACGGCCACGACGTCTTCGCCTTCGAGGTGGACCACGGTCCGAACCTCGACGCCTTCGGCTTCGTCGTGCGCGAGCGGCCGCGCCGGCGCTTCTATGAGGCCAAAGCCAAGAAAGCCGGCCTCGCCGGCCCGCTGTTCAGCCAGATCGAGAAGGAGGGCTCGCTTACCCTCAAGGGAAAGAAAATCAAGCTCGAAGACGTCACCTATGTGCAGGCGGGCCGCTCCGTCGCCTACAGCGGGGATACGATGTATTGCAAGAATCTGGCGGGCGCGGCGCGCGGCGCGGACCTGCTCCTGCACGAATGCACGTTCGACGACTCGATGCGCGAGGCCGCGGACGAGAAATACCATTCCACGTCCTCCGACGCGGCCCGGGCGGCCAAGGAAGCCGGCGCCAAGCATCTGGTGCTCCTGCACATGAGCGGGCGCTACGGGCAGGACGATCCGCTGCTTCTTGAGCCGGCGCGCAAGATATTCAAGAAGACCGATCTGGCCAGCGACGGCTGGTCCATCGAGCTGAAGTGAGAAGAGCCCGGGGCGAACATCGCGGCCCGCCTCCAGCGTGCGATCATCTGCCCTGTGTGATTTGATGGACATCCTTTCCCCATTTTCCGAGTTCATCCGCGTCAATTACCTGGTCCCGATGTGGGCGCGCGAGGGCTACAACCCCGTCAACACGCTCACCTATGCCCTCATCGCCATCGCCTCGCTCTATCTCGTCTGGCGCTACATGGAGAAGAAAAAAATCCCCATCGACGAGGATTTCACCCTCTCCTGCATGGCCTGGGTGCTTTTCGGCTCATCATTGCGCATTCTGACCGATGCCGTGGATGCCGGCACCATGGCCAAGGCGGCCGCGGCCGGCGGGGCGGGCCTGCAATCATGGCTCTCGTCCAGCATCTATCCCGGCATTCTCTCCTCGCACCTCTTCGACTACCCCGCCAATGGCGTGCTGGACGCGCATCTTTTCACCATCTCGCCGGGCATCTATGTCCTGACGGCCGCGCTCTTCTTTGTCTCATTCGCCCTCTCGCGCAAATTGGGCCGCCCGTATTTCTGCGCTTTCTGCGGGGGTTTCTTCGGCCTGCTCAACCTCGTCATCCTGTTGCCGATGTTCTCGCACTGGCTCTACGCCGGCTTCGTCCTCGGCCTTGTGCTTTTGGTGGCCGCTTTCCTGTGGTTCGTTCTCAAATGGCGCTCGTTCTGGCAGGTGATGCCCGTCCTCGCGCATGCCCTCGACGGCGCCGCCACGTGGGTGGCCATCGACTGGTTCGGCCCGGCCGTGGGCATCCCGTACTTCGAGCAGCACGTGCTCTCCGGTAGCATCGGCAGCGCGACGCCGCTGGGCTTCGGCCTCTTCTTCGCGCTCAAGGTGGCCTTCGCGGCCGGCGCAGTCTACCTACTTTCCAAGGAAAAGGACACGAAGATGGTGCGCCTGGCCCTGCTCGTCATCATGGTGATCGGCTTCGCGCCGGGCCTGCGCGACCTGCTTAGGATGCTCGCCGGTACCTGATCCCTTTCATCGGCCCGGGTTTGCCGCTATCCGCATAGGCGCACCCCTCCATCCCATCGTTTGCCGCTATCCGCATAGGCGCACCCATCCATCCCATCATTTCCATCCCCCTTCTCCCGCGCCCATGCGCATGAATATTTATAAATGCCCACGCCTTATTGCACTATCAGTGTAAAGGGGCGTGAAATCATGAGTAGCATCCAATTCTTGGGCCATTCGTGTTTCAAAATCCAGCTTGACAACATCGTCTGCCTCATCGACCCCGTCATATCCAACACCATCAGCGCCAGCCCCCGCAAAATCCCCTCTGCCCTCGTGCCGACGGCCATCCGGGAATGCGACCTCATCTTCCTGACGCACGAGTTGCCGGACCACTGCGAGCCGGACACGGTCAAGACCATCGCCGAGCGCACCTTCGCCTCGGTGGTGGCGCCCAAGCCGGCGCTGGCCAAGATTGACATCTCGGACCGCTTCAAGATTGACGTACGCACGTCGGACAAATTCACGGTCAAGGGCCTGGACATCGAAGTGATCAAGGCGGTACACCCCCAGTCGGCCTATCCGGTCGGCTACCTGATCAAGAGCCCCAAGTACAAGGTGTACCATGCCGGCAGCACCTACTCCTTCCGCGAGATGGCCACGGTCGGCGCCGACATCGCCATCCTGCCCATCGGCGGCACATACACCATGGATCCCTTCGCGGCCGCCAACGTCTGCAAGGAGATGCGGCCCAAGTACGCCATCCCGATGCAGTACAACACCACCGAGCGCATCGCGCAGGATGCGGCCGAATTCACAAACGATCTGGGCTCGATCACCAAGCCGCTCGTATTGCAGGTCGGCCAGACCGCGAAGCTTCCCTAAGCGAATAAGACGCTCGCCCACTCCGCCTAAGTTGCCCGGATCCGCCATTTGCCTTAAAAGTTTGTTCCCCTCTATCTTACCTATTGAAGTCCTAGCGACTTTGAACATCCGAGGTGTTTTGAATGATTACGGGAATCCGCATCGACAGCGTCGAAGCCAAGCGCTCATCCAACGAGGAGATCCGCGGCCTCGACGTCAACATCGGCATCGACAACGTCAAGACGGCCGGGCAGGAGATCGAAGTGGCCTTCACCTACAACGTCGCCTACCGCGAGACGGTCGGCTATCTCAAAATGTCCGGCTCCCTGCTGTCCCACGAGGATGCCAAGCTCTCCAAGGAAATATCGGATTCATGGGCCAAGGACAAGAAGCTCCCCGACACCTACTCCGAGCTGGTGCTCAACGCCATCAACTTCACCTGCGGCACCAACGGCGTGCTCGTCGTGCGCCCGGTCAATCTCGCGCCCCCGATGGTGCCCCCGCGAATCGAGATCGCCAAGGGCCCGGCAATGCCGGCACAGCCGCCTTCAGGCCGGGCGGGAAGAATGGGCGGCTCCGGCTCATCGTGAATTACCACCCGCTAAAGCGGGTGGCGTCCTGCTTCAAAGACGAAAGCTTAGCTTCATCTCCACAGGCGTTACTTCCCGCATCGGCCCTTGGGGCCGATGGGGCACCGCCGGCTCCCAAGAGCCGGCGATTGCCGGCCATTCCGGCCGTAGCTCGTGTGAGTATATTGATGGCCGCATTTATATCCCTGTCCAAAACAAGGCCGCAGGAGGGGCAATGATGGGTTCTCTCCCATAGGCCCTTCTGGACAAAGGCATGGCAGCCGCTGCATTCTTTACTAGTATTTTTTGGGTTCACCAACACGACCTCCGAACCGGCACTCGCAGCCTTGTAGCAGAGCATATGCGTGAACATTCCCCAAGACGCGTCATGGATGCCTTTGCCATGGCCTTCTTCGGCCATTTCCTTGATTCCTAAATCTTCCATGACAATCTTGGAGTAGTTGGACAGGAGCCGATTAGCAGTTTTGTGGAGATAATCTTTCCTGGCGTTGGCCATCTTCTCATGCACCAAGGCCACCCTCTTTTTGGCTTTGGCTCGATTGTGGCTTCCTTTGCGCTTTTTGGATAAGAGGCGCTGCTCTTGCGCCAGCTTCCGCTCAAATTGGCGGAAAATGCGGGGATTTTCAATGAATTTCCCGTCTGAAAGAGTGGCCAGGCGGTTGAGGCCCAAATCCAGGCCAACGGCAGGCCCATGGTTCACTCTTGGAGTTGGAGGCTCTTGCTCGACTGTGAAAATGGCGTGCCACTTGCCGGAAAGCTCCCGCTTGAGGCAAAGGGTCTTGATTTTGCCCTTCATCATCCGGTGCCGGACGATGGGAATTTCGCCAAATGGGGAGACGTCAAGCTTCTTGTCCAAAGAGAAGCCGGATTGGGGATATAGAATACTCCTCATTCTGTCGAATGACTTGAATCTTGGGAAACCCCATTTGAGACCTTTTCTCTTGGCCCTGATTTTGGCTTTGAGCGAGCGGTCCAAGTTCTGGACCACGGATTGGGCGGCTTGGGAATAGAGGCCCTGTCCTTTGGCATACTCCCGCATCTCCTTCACGGAGAGAAAGGTCTGCTCTTTCTCATACTTTTCCTTGGTTTTCTCCAAGAGGGTATTCCAGAGATTCTTCTCTATCCAGAGGTGGCGGTTCAACTCCTTCTCTTGGGCCTCGGAGGGATACAGCCTGAATTTGTAGGCTCGCATAAAGAGATGACGCTGCGCCCGATGATATGGCTTTGGAGAGGGTGGCTTTCCGGTCTTTTCCGCCGTATCTGACCCGCTGAAGCGGGTAGGGTTGGCGGTCTAGAACTACCCTAAGGGGATAAAATAACGCGCCCGGTTAACGGGCGCAATCCGGGCCGCCCGGGCGGCCCAACTTTTTTGTTTTTTTTGCGATTTTCTCTTTGCGGTTTTTCTCCCATCCTCTCCGTCATTTTCCCTTCTTTTCGGGTTTGCGTCATCCTTAAAAACCGCCTCTCTGTCTTATCCCCATGGCCTGCCGTCCCTCCTACCAAGGCTCCCGCCTGTGCATGGACTGCCTCACCTGCGGTCTGGGATTGGGCACGCCCCAATGCCTCAACTCGCACCTGCGCACCATCTCCACGCTCGAATCCCCATGGAAGGTGATGCGCTACGAGGAGGAGGCGATCATCGACTTGGGCGAGGCGGATTCCGCCGTCTTCCTCGAATACGTGGGCATCGTGCGCCAAGTGGAGCAGATCATGCTCAACAAGGCCGTCTACGGATTGGAGGAGGACGACCACTACGATGATCGGCGCAAGCTCCTGAAGGAATTCTACGAGACCATGTTCCAGAACCCGCGCCTCGCGGCGCAGGCGCTCAAGGACTATTCCGAGCCCCTGCCCGACCGGCAGGTGTTCCTCGAGGGCTACAAGACCTTCCGCTCGTGGCTGAACGGCATCCTCGACGTCTATATCAAGTCCCGGCTCTACCAGCTCTCCTTGCAGGGCGAAGACCTGCGCCAGACCTTCCTCTCCCTGCTCAAGCTCAAGAGCATGCCCTACTCGCAGTCCTTCATCAAGAGCGTGCCGGCCCATGCCACCCTCATCGAGGGCGGCGATTACGACCTGCCCTTTGGCATCCATGTCAAGATATACGAGGTGCCCGGCGCGGATTCGCTCCTCTACACCCAGACCGACCCGGCCGAGGATCTCCCGCCCGAGATGACCCGCATCCTGCAGGATGCCATAAACGACGAGCTCAAAGCCGTCAAGGAGAGCGCGGACTTCTCCACCCTCTTCGACTCCAAGATGCGCATCTTCCGCCAGAAATTCATGGATTACGCGACCATGCACAACCTCAGTATCACGCCCTCCCAAGCCAGCGCGATGGCGCGCGAGGCGGCCGCCTGGACTGTCGGCCTCGGCTCGCCCATCGAGAACCTCGCCCTCGACCGCGACAACCTCACCGACCTTTACATCGACGCCGAGAACGCGCCCATCTATATCGAGCACCAGAAATTCGGCCTCTGCCACACGCTCTGGCAGTACAACCACGAGATGCTCGAGCGCGCGTTCCGCAACATCGTGGCCACGCTGGGCGGCTCGCGCCGCTTCGACAAGGACAACCCGGTGGTGGATGTGGTGCTCACCCGCCTCTCGATGCGCTGCCACCTCCAGCGCCCGCCCGCCACGTTCGGCGACCTGCAGGCGGCCTTGCGCATCATGAAAGAGCAGCCCTTCACCTATTGCGAATACCTCAAGTACAAGTCCTTCACGCCATTTTTCGCCGGCTACGACGACATGATGGTGGGGCTGGGCTGCTCCGAGGCGGTGCTGGGCCTCAAGGGGGTGGGCAAGACGGCGTTCACCTCTGCCAAGATATCGGCCATCAACACCAAGCGGCGCATCCTGCCCATCCAGGACATCGAGGAGATCCCCGTGCGCGCGTATCGCAAGCGCGGCTTCCACATCGGCGCCGTGCGCGTGGCCTCCTCCGACAAGGAGGACGTCGGCCAAAGCTCGGAGCTGGATCTGGTGTCCATGACCAACGCTTCTTTGCGCATGGGCGACGCCTGCGTCATCATCAACGAAATCCGCTCGCGCACCGCCATTCAGGGCGTCATCAACATGCTCAACACCCAGCCGGGCATCTTCCTCCTCTACAACCTGCACGCTCAGTCTCTCAAGGACATCCAGGACCGCCTCGAACTGGTGTTCGGCATGCCGGCCGCCTCGATGTATTCGACGGACCGTTACTCATTCTTGAAGAAGGTGCGCTTCGGGCGCAAGTCGCGCGTCTACCGGATGCTCGGCTTCCAGTACGAGACCGACCTGGACAAGCACCAGTTCGTGCCCGTATTCACGCTCTCGCGCGGGGAGGAGATCGAGCAGACCCATCTGGTGTGCAACTTCTGCGACCTGCCCGAGGCGAATGCGCAGGACCTGCACCAGGCCGACCTGGGCTCCATCGCCAAGCGCCTCAAGCTCAAGTTCGTGCCGCCCGCCCTCAAGCGCCGCTCGGACGAGACCGGCCTGTCCATCGAGGATTACGTGATGGAGGCCTTCTACAAGGGCAAGCTCTACGACATGATTTATCACGCCTCGCTCGAACACGACGACCCGGACATCATCGAGCTTGACTTCACCCTCAAATGCCTCAATGCGGCCAACCTCATCCTCAAGACCCATTCCGGGCAGGCGCCCAACTGGTCGGCCTACGACAAGGAAATGACGAACAAATTCGACGAGATATTATCTTCCGAACTGTCCGAACGGGCCGAGAACCTCAAGACCACCGGGCAGAAATCAAAATCATCGGCCAAGGCGGCGCAGACAAAATCACAGGCCAAACATTCGCCGCGCGTGAGCAACAAGACAAAATCATCATCTGCCATCCCGTCGGGCGCAAATTCGGGCCAATCAAATCCAACTCATGTTTCCCGCAGTTCTTCTCCGCTGGTGCCGGATGAAGTGCTGGACGCGCCGGAAGAAGAGGCGGATGCGGAAGGCTTTCGGGCCGGAGGCGCCTGCGCAAGATGAAGACGAGCCGGCATCCCAAGAAAATGACGAGCGCGGGCAATAATATCTGCTCAGCGCCCATGTCAAGGATTTCCGCGTGCTATCTGATCATTCAATCCCAAGACTCGCCTTAATCGCCCGCTCGACTTGCGTAATCCTGCCGGATCTCAACGAAGACAGCTTGCGCACAATTCGGCTCCTATCCACGGTGCGTATCTGATTAAGAAGAATGGTTGAGTCATGGTCTAATCCCGATTCATTCCGGTCCACCCGCACGTTGGTAGGGTATTCTTTCGAATATATCCGGGTGGTGATCGGGGCGATGATGGTCGTCGGGCTGTTCTGGTTGCCTATATCGTTCTGGATGATCAGCGCGGGCCGGGTCCTGCCCTGCGCGGAGCCGATGACCGGGTCCAGATTCACAAGTACAATGTCTCCGCGCCGAATCTCCATCGTCGCACCTAATCCCAAGCCGCGTCGGCCGTTTCCCATTCTTTGCCGAGCTTCTTCATGTCCGCAGCCATCTCCAGATACCCTTCCTTGAGCAATCGCCGCCCGTCCTCCTCTTTATGTTCCACATCTGAAATCAGGCGGGCGATAACGTCTTCGTAAGTCTCTTTTGGGCTTTCCCTAAACTTAAGCAGTTGTCTGGCGATTGTTTTGTGGAGCTGGATGGTGGTAAGCATGCTTCTCTATAGAAGCTCTATAGCATATAATACTATCTCCCGGCATTCGGGTTTTCGACTTGAACAAGCGCTAATGCCTTTTAATCCCAGCCGTCCAATCTTCTTCTATGGGTTCAGCCGACAAACTAAAAGAGCTTGAGGACGAGCTGGCGCGCACCCAGAAGAACAAGGCGACAGAGTACCATATCGGAATCCTCAAGTCGAAAATCGCCCACCTCAAAAAACAGATCGCCGCCCCGAAAAAATCCGGCGTGGCCTCCGGCGGCTTCGATGTCAAGAAGTCCGGCGATTCCACCGTGGTGTTCATCGGCCTGCCGTCCACCGGCAAATCCACCCTTCTTAACGCCCTGACCGGCACCAAGAGCAAGACCGCCTCCTACGCCTTCACCACGCTCACCTGCATCCCCGGCATCCTCGACTATCAGGGCGCGAAAATCCAGCTGCTCGACCTGCCAGGCATCATCGCCGGGGCCAAGGAGGGCACCGGAAGGGGCAAGGAAGTGCTGGCCGTGGCGCGCAACGCGGATCTGGTGCTTCTGCTGCTTGATGTGTTCGACCCTTTCTACCGCCCCAAGCTGATCGGCGAGCTGGAGGGCATGGGCATCCGCCTCGACAAATCCCCGCCCAACATCTTCATCCAGCCGCTCCTGCGCGGCGGTTTAAATATCAATTACACCGTCAAGCCCACCTACTTGGACGAGCGCATGATCACCGGCATCCTGCACGAGCATGGCGTGCACAACGCCAACATCACCGTGCGCCAGGATGCCACCGTGGACGAGTTCATCGACGTGCTGATGGGCACGCGCAAATACATCCCCTCGATTACCGTGCTCAACAAGACCGATCTGGTCAAGTCCGAATTCCTAAAGAAGATCGATTTCGACTACTGCCCGATCTCGGCCGAGAAGAACGCCGGCATCGAGGAGCTGAAGGCCCAGATATACAAGAAGCTCCGCCTCATCCGCATCTACACCAAGAGACGGAACGAGGACGCGGATTCGGTGCCCATGATGATGCGCTCGGGCTCCACCATCGCGGACGCCTGCGAGCGTTTGCACCGAGACCTCAAGTCCATGTTCAAATATTCGCAGGTATGGGGGCCGTCCGCCAAATTCCCGGGCCAGAAGGCGGGGCTTGAGCACAAGCTCAAAGACGGGGACGTCGTGTGCATCTACAAACGATGAGGCCCGGATTTTCCGATACCCGGCGGTTATTTAAGCGTTTTTTCCTCTTATGGCTCCATCTAATACCTGTCGGGGTGTGTCTGGATGAATATGAAACTGGCATCTATCATTCTGCTCGTCCTCCTGATTCCGGGCGTATTCTCGCTCTGCCTCGAATCGCTGGGAGTATGCGTCGACAACATCGACAGCCCGCTCCTGAACGCGATGATCGTTTCGACGGTCGGCACCGGCTCGCCCAGCGCCATCGCTCCCGTCCAGCTACCCACGACTAGCTTGACCTTGCCGGGCGCCGTCAAGGTGGTCAGCCCATATGGTAATCAAACCAACCAATCTGCCTACTGCACCAATAACAACTGGAAGCCCGGCCTGGTCTGCATCAACAACTGCCCCTCAACCTATACCTGCACCTCGAACTGCACATGCATCCCGAGCAAGCCACCCACCAACCAGACCAACCAATCCGCCTACTGCACCAATAACAACTGGAAGCCCGGCCTGGCCTGCATCAACAACTGCCCGTCCACTAGCACCTGCACCTCCAATTGCACCTGCAGTCTTCAGAAACTACCGGCGAATCAAACCAAGGCCACCTACTGTTATCAGTCTGTCAGTACCCAGCCTTGGCAACCTGGCATCGTCTGTGTGGACAACTGCCCCATCGGAACCCTCTGCACCTCCAATTGCACCTGTATCCCACTCAGGCTACCCATCAACCAGACCAACGAGACTTACTCCTGCAACCGCACGGCCTATCCTTACTGCTCCAGCGGCAACTGCCCATCCGGCCAGAGTTGCGTGGCCAATGGCAATATCAGTTGTCGCTGTCAGAACGTTTCGAACGTTTCCCTGCAAGTTTGCACCACGGGCGCCATCCAATGTTCCGGGCGCACGAAACAAGTGTGCAACAACGGCAAATGGCTTGACGATTCGTTCTGCGCTTTCGGCTGCTCGGGAGGCCAATGCCTTTCGCAGGTGGTCATCTCCAACCTCTATTCCATGCTGGTCGGCGTTCCGATGTCCGTGACGGTTTCAACCACGGGCTTCACCCCGGCGTATTATGTCGGCTCTCTGGGCGGCTC
Organism: Microcaldota archaeon; assembly: GCA_023248665.1. Lineage (GTDB taxonomy): Archaea > Micrarchaeota > Micrarchaeia > Anstonellales > Anstonellaceae > CAIXYX01. The sequence goes on from JAHFEC010000001.1 coordinate 23,767, forward strand.
TCCGGCCATGACCAAGAGCGGAAAGACTGCGGTGTTTACCATCACCTGCCAGCAGGCTGGCGTAGCCACGCTGTCGGTGAGCGCCTATTCCAGCGATGGCAAACTGATCGGCACGGCCACCGGCGAGGCCAATTGCATGAAGAGGTAAGCCATTGGGAAATCTTCTCCGTGCGCTCGCTCTCCGTGCGTTTGTTCCGGGCCTGCTCCTGCTCTCCCTCGCACACGCCGTGGTTCCACCGACCCCTGTCAATCTCATCGGCGGCATCGCCACCCTCTGCGGCCTATTGAGCGACCTCCTGCCGCCCATCTGCCTCCTGCTCGTCTTCTCGGCTGGCGTCGTGTATGCGGCCGGACAGGTGGGCGGGGCGGAGACAAGAGCCAAGGCGCAGGGGTATGCCACCGCGATGGTCATCGGCGCCTTCATCGGCATCGTATTGTCCATCATCCTGCCGGCCTTCCTGCGCGCCATCTACGGGTCGGACCTCACCTGTGCCATCGCCATCCTTGGCTGATGGGCATATTTTTAAAGTTCAGGCGGATTAGACGGGCGGGATGTTTATGCAGGATTTCCAGAGCCCCGGGCGCAAGAAACCGCTTGAGGGCCAGCCGCTTTCTTCCGGGATAGCCAAAGAAGTCCTTCCGGTCAAACCCATCATTCTTGCCCCAGGCAACGGCGAATTCAACAACGCGCAGAAAGGGATGAACGCCTGCATTGCCCCTTTCCTGAAAGCCGAAACCAGCCCGTCCGAATACCACGATTTTCTTTCATCCATCGTCAATGGAAAAAAAGCCGGCAAGATTTACGTGATGCCCGATTCCCTGACAGCCAGTTATGGAAAACTTCTGGTGACCGTCGGCATCCCGTCCGGGCGCATCACCACGCTGACCATCAATGACGGCAAGAAATTGCAGAGTCATTTTGTCCAGAACGGCCCGTCCGTCTCCGTTTACTCTGCGAACTCTGCTTGAGTTCTGTGGCATGAAAACAGGCCGGGTTTTTTCAAATCCTTCTTACATCTGCCTGAGCGCTTTTATCCGCTCTTCAAGCGGCGGATGCGTCGAGAAAAGGTTCCCGATGCTTTGCGCAAGCGATTTCTTGCTCTCCTTCCCTCCCAACGGGTCCGAGATGAACAGCGGCGCGGTGGCGCTGTTCGCGTTGCGCATGGGGCTCGCCCCTTTCAGCTTCTCCAGCGCGGAGGCGAGTCCATCCGGGTTCCGGCTCAGCTGCGCCCCTGATGCGTCGGCCAGAAATTCGCGCTGGCGCGAGATGGCCAAGCGCACCAACTGTGCCAATATGGGTCCGAGGATGATGAGCACAATGCCAAACAGCATCAATATTCCGCCCCCGCCGCCCCGGTCACGCTCGCCGTCATTTCTCATCGAGCCGAAGAAGAACACGCGCGAGATTATGTTGGCCAGTATGGCCACCAAACCCACCAGCACGATGACCACGGTCATGAAGCGCGTGTCGAAATTTCGGATGTGGCTCATCTCGTGCGAGAGCACGCCTTCCAATTGCGTCCTGTTCATGATGGAAAGAAGCCCGCTCGTCACGGCCAGGGACGCGTGGGCCGGATCCCGGCCCGTGGCGAAGGCGTTGGGCGAGGGATCGTCGATGACGTATAACTTGGGTTTCGGTATTCCGGCGGCCAGCGCGAGGCCCTCGACCGTGTTGACGAGATAAGCCTGTTGGCGCTCGTCGGCCGGGTGCGCGCCCGACACGGCCAGCACCACCGAATCCCCGAAGAAGTAGCCCCCGAGCGAATACGCAAGGGCAAAAACAATGGCGACCGGGAAAATCCACTCGCCTCCGTAAAACAGGTTGGAGGCGACCAGGCCCAAACCGGCGATGAGCGGGATGAACGCCAAGACGAGCCCGTAAGAGTAGAGCTTGTTCTTGCGCTGCACGTCCCAGAAGCTAGCCATGCGATTCACCTGTTCGGCCCTCCTGCTTTCGGCGCATTAGTGTTTGAGTTTTGGGGCCTCGACATTTATGTTCTGCGTTGTTTTAACGTCTGCGCTAAGCACGCCATTTTGCACGGTTGGCGGGAATGACAGTATGCTTTTGAGCAGGCCCATTTTCGCGTTATCTGGCTTAGGCTCGTATCTCACAATCACTCCATCGGGGGATTCTTCAACCTTGACTACCGGGCTGAGAAGGTTAAACAGCTTGTCTTGCAAGCCGCTCAGCACGCCTTGCGACTCGTCCTCTGCATATTTTGGGTACGATGTGAAGCTCAGAGCCTCCTTATTTATTTTCGAGAGGTCCATGTATGCCGACCGCAATTCCTGAAATTGGCGCTTGGTGATGTCGATTTGGGCCGTTCCATCTGTCCCCATCAGTACAAGATGATAGCTTCCCTTGAATTCATCC
>JAHFEC010000048.1 GCA_023248665.1 Microcaldota archaeon
CTTCCATGTCCTGCTCGTGCGCGGTCTCGATGAGCGCGTGGATGTCCGCGCCGGCGAATTTGATGAGCGGCATGCAAAGAAGCACCGCATCGGCGCCGACGATCTGGCGCGGGTCGATGATCCAGTCCTTGCAGAGGATGGGCACGCCGAGGTTCTTGCCCAGCCAGCGCAGGTCGCCGGCATGGCATTTGGGCTCCACCCACAGGCTCATGGCCACGGGCAAGGCCTTCGCCAGCTCCTCGATGAGCTGGCCGGTCTCCTGTCGGGTGGGGCGCAGGAGCCCGGATTCGGGCAGGGCGGTGGCCACCTCGAGAAGAAGGGGGAGCTGGCCGGCCGAATGCGCGCAATCGATGGATTCGCACAGCGAGCGCTTCTCGCGCCGGATGGGGCCGTTGCGCTCGTAATAGCCGGATTCGATCGTACCTTTTATTTCTTCAAGGAGTTGGTGGTCAAGGCGCATGAAAGTCACAGAAAATGCATGAGAAGTTGGTTTGCTCTGCAGGTGTAGGGAGGAATAATTATTTATAGGTGCGGCTGGGGCCCGGGGAATTCAAAACGCACAAAACTTACCTGAACGGCCTCGAATTCCGTCGTAATGGAAAGAGCGGCCTTTTACGCCCCACCCGCGCCGACAAATCGTGGATGACGTGCTCCACCTCCTCGGGCGCGAGGGCGGCGCGCAAATCGGCTTCGATGAGGATGGCTGGGTAGGCGTAGTGGGGGTGGAGGGCGCACAGGCCGGCCATCACCTCGGCCACCTCGCAGAAGGGGGAGGCGGTGGAGAGGAATTCGATGCGCAGGGGCCGGTCGCCGGCCACGGGCTTGACGTAGAAGGTCATGATCCGGCCCGCCCATTCGCCCAAATCCTTGAGGATGGGATTCTTCGTGGGTGAGAGCGAATATCGAAAAACAAAAGAGCGCTCGCCCGCCTCCAGCAGGTTGTCGAGGAATACCGTGTCCGAGGCGTTGGCGAGGGCTTCGGCCGCCTCGGGCATGGCCCGCGAGACGATGTCAATGAAGCGCTTGCCCCGCGAATCTTTTGTCACGCCGACCAGGTTCGTGCCGCCGGCCGCCGCGCCGGAATAGAGCTTCTGATAGAGGGATATCACGTCCATGTAAAGGGACTTGAACTCGGAATCGTCGGGAGGCTTGTCGGACACGAGCGGGGCGAGCGAGCCGTCGATGAGAAGATACTGGGGATGCCATTTCTCCAGCGCGCCGATCGCGCACGAAAGCTCGGAGCGCAAACGCATGAGCGAGGAGAAGCGCAAGCGCTCGAAGGATTCCAGGCCCGAGCGGGCCTTCATCTGCAGGGGCGGGCTGGACGAGGGGAAGTAGCCGTGTTTTATGAGCGCGCCCTCGCGGTATTCGAACTGGACGGCCAGGGCGCGCAGCACCAGCAGATCGAGGCCGTGGAACTCCTCGCTGCCCAATCCGCCGTCTATGGCGGCGAAGGTGCCGTGGGGCTTTCGCGGATTGACTTTGTAGAGCAAATCGGCCTCGAGCGCCTCGGAATACTGGATCTTGCCGGCATTGAAGCGCATGCGCTTGGCGACCGCGTCCCACTGGTCCTGCCAGGCGAGGTAATCGCGAGCGAGCGAGACGATGGAGTCGGCATCCTGCATGGAATAGGAATGGAGATGATAGTTTAAGAACAGTGGGCGGGTAATCTTCCGGTCGTGATGCTATGGTTTCCACTTCGGATCCGGATGAATTGAAGCAGGTCATCCTCGTGCGCATGGATTTGGGCATGGGAAGAGGAAAGATGGTGGCGCAGGGCGCGCACGCCAGCTTGGACGCTTATTTGGACGCCGTGAAAAAGACGCCCGGGATCGCCAGCCGGTGGCACGGGGAGGGCATGCGCAAGGTGGCATTGAAAGTGTCTGGCGAGAGCGAGATGGTCAAACTTTTCCAGGAAGCCAAAGACGACGAGCTGCCCTGCTCGCTCATCACCGACGCGGGGCACACGCAGCTGGAGCCGGGCAGCAAGACGTGCGCGGGCATCGGGCCGGCGAAAGCCGGATGGCTGGACAAGATCACGGGAAAACTGGGGCTGCTTTAGAGGAGATGAAAATACTAGTTCTTACTAGATTAAACTTCCTTTAAGGTAGATAGAATTAAATACCTCGAATGATATAAATGAGCCATGCGCGAATCCTTCGAGAGGAAGTATCGGCACGTGCTCGAGATACTGCCAGATGTGGCGCAAGCGACCGAAGGCAAGCTGATATTGGTCGGCGGCACGGCGCTGGCCATATTCTATTTACAGCACCGCACCAGCGTGGATTTGGATTTCGTGCCGATGAAAGAGCGGGACGACAAGATGAAAGAGATGCTCAAAGGAGCCCTTTCATCAAAAGGATACCGGACCCGGCGCTCGGCGTATGCCAACCAGTTCGTGGTCCAGTTTCAGGACACGGCTATCAAGATCGAGGTGTTCGTTCCGGACACTTACAAGAGCAGGAAAATCGAACGCCATGAGATCGGGGGCCGGGAACTGTTGGTCGCGTCGTTGGAGGACATACTCAGGATGAAGAAACGGGCATATGGCGAGCGCCGCGCATCGCGGGATTTGTTTGACCTGTATTGCATCGCGAGAAGGAACGGCAATGGCGAGGAAATCGTCTGGCAGATGATAAAAAAGGCCGGACCCCCCCAACGATTGGAGGAGTTCGGGCATATGGTGGCCGAACCCGCAGACTATGAAGAGTTCGTCCGGGTGATCCGATCATGCTCCCCTACCAAGTCGTGACATTTTCCCAGCTTCGGCGCGAAGGCTTAAGTCAGGGAGAAGTATTCAACCTCAACGCCTCCCTGCGCCTGTTTCCGACTCCGTTCAAAGGCATCTATTACGTGCCGGGAGAGGAGGAGCGCGCTTCGTGGAGCATCGGCTCGCCCGCACGCGTGCGGACCCATTCCATCCGCATGTTTCTGGGGGACGAGAAATTCTACTATTCCGGCCTTGGCGCCAAACAGCACTTGGGACTCATCTGGCAGCCATCCAGCCGGATAGATATCGTCAACTCCCATTTTGCCGGCCGCATCAACCTGCGCGCGCGCGTCGAGCGCAACGAGAAAAAGACCACTTTCCGCGCCAAGAAAATCGCGCGCATCCTCGGCTTCTACGGAGACGAGCTGGTGTTCCACAAGGTGAAGAATTTCGAGAAATGCAAATTCAAGCCCACGCCGAACGGGAATTACGCCACCTTGGGGCAGCTAAAGAAAGACAATGAAAGATTTGGAAGAAGAGGGCCGGACGTTTTTTAGTTGCCGGCGCAAGTTTGCGGCGCCGTGACGTATTGCGCGCACAGCCATGCTTTGAGCGCCGCCGGCTCGTGGTAGCCCACGAAGCTGGCCGGACCCTTGGGCCCGTGCGCGACGAGCGTCGGGAAGCCGCCGAACACGCCGCTGGATTTGTAATCGTCATATAATTTGGCGAGGCTGGAATTCGTGGCCCGATCGGCCTCGTTGAGGCGCTCGATGGACAGGCGGGAGCCGAAGGATGGGGCGAGTAAGTCCAGCTGCATTGTGGTGTTCTGGCAGTAGTGGCACCAGTCGGCATAGAGGTATTGCACGCTCACAGTGTCGGAGACCGGAGGGGCGGGCGGCGCCTGTGTGCAGCCGGAAAGAAGGAAGAGGGAGCCGACGGACAATGCAAGGAATACGAAGCTGAATCTTATTTTATCCATGTCGAGAACCTCCGTGCGCCGGCTGATGGCCTGAAGAATGGGAATGGTGAGGCGGGTTTTTGAGCGCCACGTCCTTGATGCTTTTGAAGCCGGTGCCGGCCGCGGGGAACGAGGTGGCGCGCTCGATGAGGACGAAGCCGCGCAAAACCTCACCCACGCTCCAGGCCTGCAGGGGCGCGCCGCCGGCCTGCCGGCTCGACGGACCGTAGAGCTCGGGAATGGAGAAGAGCGCGCCGGCGCGCTCGGGAGAGAGGAAGGGCTCGAGCGAGCGATAGGCATCCATGGGCCGGTGGGGGTGCAGGCGCAAGGAGGCCTCGGCATAGGCGCCCAGCAGCCAGGGCCAGACGGCGCCCTGATGATAGGCCTGATCCCGCGCGCGCGAATCGCCGCCATAGCGCGCATGATAATGGGAGTCATCCGGCGAGAGGGTGCGCAGGCCCGCGCCCTCGACGAGCAGCTTCTCCTTGATGGCCGCGAATGCTTCGGCCTGCTGCGAGGCGCTCAGGCCCAGCTCGGGCAGGGCGAGCGCCCAGAGGGCGTTGGGGCGCAGGGCCCCGTCGGTGGGGTCGAGGCCGTCGTCGAGGTAATGCGAATAGGGGTTGAAGAAGCGCGAGAACGAATGCCGGGCCGCCATGTGCGCCTCGGCAAAGAGACCGGCGCCGGGCTGGTCGCCCATGCGCGCGGCCCATTCTTTGGCGTTCGCGAGCGCGTGAATCCAGAGCGCGTTGATCTCCACGCGCTTGTTCGCGCGCGCGGTGAGCGGCTGGCCGTCCTGCGCGGCGTCCATCCACGTGTCGCGCCCGAACTTGAGCTCCACGAGCCCGTCGCCATCCAGCGACACGCGCCCGTTGCCCGATATCCAGGCGCGCAACGATGAGCGTAAGGAAGGCCACCACGAGCGCAGGGCCGCATCCGACAGGCCGCCCTCGGCATCGAGGACGGACACGGCCCAGAACAGCCAGAGCATGCCGTCCGAGGATTCGTAGACCGGCCGGTTCTTCGAATCGAAGCGGTTGGGCAGCAGGCCGTTGCGCGCGAACTCGAGCCAGTAGGTGATGATGTCGCGCGCGAGCGCGTGCCGGCCGGTGTGGATGCACAGGCCGGGAAGGGAAATCATCGCGTCGCGCGACCAGCGCCCGAAATAGGGGTAGCCGGCGATGACGTTGTGGCGCCGCCCGTCGCGGATGATGAAGATGTCGGAGGCGCGCACCAAGGACTCGAGGGCCGGGTTGCGCCCGAAGCGGTTGTAGAGGCGGAAATCATCCACGATGCGATCAAGCCGGTGGCCGGCCGCATCCGGTTCGGATAGGCTTGCGAAAGCGGGGTGAACGGGAAAGACCGGCTCGCGCGCCGCGTCCGGCCCGCTTTGCGGGCCGTCGGTAAGAGGCTCGGACATGGCGCTCAAGGTGGCGTGCTGGCCCTCCTTGAGATAGAACTCGAACGGGCCGGGGCAGAAAAGGTCCTCGCTGAATGGTTCGAGGCGGGCGGCCTCGAGCGGGTACTGGAAATTTAGGTAGACGTCCGGATGGGGACGGAAATGGCCGTGGGAGATGCGGATGGACCAGGGGATGGGAAATGAGAATGAGAGCCCGTGCTCGTCGGCGCTAAAAGAGGACGGCCCGGACATGGCGGGCGGCAGGCCGATGGCATGCGCCGCCCGGCCCGACACGAAGGGGCGCACTTCAAGGCCCGTGGGCTCGCCTTCGAGGAGCGTGTAGCGCACGTGGGTGCAGTCGTGCCCGGCCTCGCGCCAGATTTCCTTGGAGAGGCGCCGGTCGGCGGCCGAATAGGTCCAGCGCGCCACCGCGCCGTCGAACGAGAAGCGCGAGATGCGCGTGTAGCCGTCCGGGTGGATGGTGTTTGGATACTGGTTGGCCGAGAGCTCGACGCGCCCGGCGCCGCCCACCAATGCCTCTTCGTATTTGGAGAGCAGGAGGGTGATCTTCTCGGGCACCGGATCGGGGACGGCGAGGAGGGCGTGGTATTTTCGGGTGAGGATGTTGCTGATGGTGCCGGACGCCCAGCCGCCCGAGCGGTTGCCCAGCCACCATTCCCGCTCCTGCGCCCATGAGAGCGCGACGATGGATGGAGACGGCGAGGACACCCCGGACATGGATGAGGCAACGAGGGCACGGGTTTTAAACCCTTCGACGGACCGGGCGGGAAGACCCGGTTTCTTCAAAGAAAGCGCGCAGGTATTTGGGTATTTAATTCTTTGCGGCCCATGTATACGCAACCACGAAAGTTTTGCGAGCCTCGCGCGCGTCGTTCGTCGTGGTTGCCTATTCAGTGGCCCCGCGTTCGCTCGCAGACCAAGCGGTTTGCGATAAGTGGGCCGCAGCCCACGGGTTCGCAGACCAAGCGGTTTGCGATAAGTGGGCCGCAGCCCGCTGTGTTGCGGGGGCACTGCAAATAACGTGGTGGCATGAGATTTGGTACCCATCTTCTGGCCGTATTCGCGCTGATCGCGATCATGATTTTCCTGTCCGGATGCACGAACTCCGGCTCGACCATGTGTTCGAGCGACAAGTCATGCAAGGACTGGCAGTTCTGCAACCTGACGTCCAAGACGTGCGCCATGAAGGCCGGCACCTGCACCTCCGACGCCCAATGCAACGACTCGCTGCAGGCGTGCAGCCCCACCACCCATTTCTGCACCTATTTGGCCGGCAAATGCCGCGCGGACGAGAACTGCGACGCTTGGCAGGTGTGCGCCACCACCACCAATGACTGCAAGCCCAAACCCGGTTTCTGCGATTCGGATTATTACTGCGACCAGCAGGACGAGCGCTGCGATTCGGCCAAGCACGTCTGCGTACCCAAGAAAGGCAAGTGCAAGAGCGCTTTTGACTGCGAGGCTTATCAGGTGTGCAACCTCTCCGCCCAAACTTGCGTGCCCATGACGGGCCGCTGCGACATCGAGCTGAACTGCCCGGCGTGGATGACCTGCAACCAGAGCGACCACGCCTGCGACCTGAAGGCCGGCTTCTGCCAGAACGACTTGGACTGCAAGGGCTGGCAGACCTGCGACTCGTCCATCCGGCGCTGCATCACGGCCGCGGGCTTCTGCGGCGCGGAGGAGGACTGCAACCAGTGGCAGCTGTGCAACTACAGCGCCCACAAATGCGAGCCCAAGCGCAACCTGTGCACCAATTCCGGCGACTGCAAGGAATGGCAGGTGTGCGACGCCGCCAACCGCCGCTGCGTGAGCCGGCCCGGCATGTGCTCCGAAGACAGCGAGTGCGGGCCGTGGCAGACGTGCGACGCCAAGACCCATGCCTGCAAGACCTCGCCCGGCTTCTGCCAGACGTCGGCGGACTGCCCGTACGACCAGCGCTGCGACAACAACCCGGCTTCGGCCACGGCTTATAAGTGCATCAACATCCTGTGCCGCTCCAACGCCGACTGCCCGGGCTCCACCTGCGATCCGGACACGCAGCGCTGCCGCGGAGCCAAATGAAAGGGCAGAGACAGCCGATGATGACGGATGCGTAACAGACCCGAAGAGGACATGCTACAAAATTTCAAAAGAGGGTGAGATGATGTACAATTTCGACGACGAATTCGGACCCGAGCGCGTGCTCGAAGTGTTCGACCCCAAGACCAAGGTCAATGGCGTGCTGGTCGTGCACAACACCGCGCGCGGCCCGGGCAAGGGCGGCATGCGCATGGTGCCGGATATCAGCACCCAAGAGGTGTACGGGCTGGCTCGCGCCATGACCTGGAAGAACGCGCTGGCCGACATCCCGTTCGGGGGCGCCAAATCCGGCATCCGGGCCGACCCCAAGAAGGTCAACAAGGAGGAGGTTATCCGCTCGTTCGCGCGCCTCCTCGCTCCTCTGGTCCCGAAATATTATTTCGCCGGGCCGGACATGAACACCACCGAGAAGGAGATGGCCTGGTACTCGGACGAACTGGGGAACCGGGACGTATGCACCGGCAAGCCCTCCGCCCTCGGCGGGCTGCCCCACGAGCTGGGCTCGACCGGCTTCGGCGTGGCGCAGGCCACCAAGGTGGCGATGGAATTCTTAAAGAAGCCGCTCTCGGGCGCGACGGTGGCCATCGAGGGCTACGGCAACGTGGGCACGTTCACGCACCAATTCCTCGAGGAGATGGGCGCGATCGTGGTGGCCGTCTCGGACTCGAAGGGCTGCGCCTACCTGCCGGCGGGCATGAAATACGAGGAGACCATGAAGGCCAAAAGCGGGAAAGGCACGGTCACGGCCTACCCCGGCGCGCAAACCAAGCACGCCAGCGAGCTGTTCGCCCTGCCGGTAGACATTCTCATCCCGGGCGCGAGGCCCAACGTCATCACGGACGCCAACGTCAACGACGTCAAGGCCAAGCTGGTGGTCGAGGCGGCCAACATCCCGATGACGCCCGATACCGAAAGCAGACTGGCGCACAAGGGCGCGCTGATCGTGCCCGACTTCGTGGCCAACGCCGGAGGCGTGATCTCCTCCTACGTGGAGTCGATCCACGGCACCGAAGGGCAGATGTTCGAGATCGTCGAGCGCAAGATCGTCAACAACACGCGCATCGTGCTCGAGCGCTCGGAAGGCAATGACACGCGCGGGGCCGCGCTGGAGATCGCGAAGGAGAGGGTGCGCGACGCGATGCAG
>JAHFEC010000049.1 GCA_023248665.1 Microcaldota archaeon
TGGGTGTTGCCCGATCCGACGGCCACTGAAATGTCGGCGAGGCGGAGCTTGAATGTGCCGCCGTCGATGACACCGCCGACGTTGACGATGTCATACTTGGCCTCCTTGGCCAGCTTGACAATGCCTCCCACCGTCTCGTTGGTGGAGCTGGGCACTGCGGTGCTGGGCAGAGTCATGGATGAGATGACCCATTGGGAGCCCAAGAAGGGGATGGTCACGCGGTGGTTGTCCGTGCGGTACTGGCTCGAGGCATCCGCAGAGCACCACCACCAGTCTCCGTTGGACGAGGTCTGGTTGACCTGCGTGCAGTACGGAATACCGTAGTCGTTGCCCAAGAAGCGGACGTTGTAGGCCACGCGATTGGGCTTGGCGACAATTTGGCGGTAAGCGGAGCCGGAGTCGTAGACGACGCCGTCCGTGGATGAGCTAATCCAGTAGCCCTGTTCGGCCGTGTAGCCGAAGTCGGAACCAGCCTGTGGGTCTGCCACGGGCGTGTTCGCGAAGCCGCTGAACTGGTCCCCACCGATGCGGTAGAGGGCGGAACCGGAAGCGCTCGAGTAGATGCCGCGCAGGGGCGAGAGCGTGGTGCTCACGTCGCTGGTGGTCAGGGTCGAGTTCCAGTTGTCCTCTGAGAGCGTGTTGATGCGGTTCTGCAAGCTCTTGTCGATCGTGTCGGTGATCAGCGTCTTGAATTGGTAGGCGTTGCCGAGCACTCCCGGAAGCTCGATGGTGATGGTCACCTTCTTGTCCGAGACCTCACATGTGCCGGTTCCCGATACGGTTCCTGCAGCCGAGCAGGTCGCCTGGCCAGAAACCTGGGCCGTGAGCGTCGAGCTCTTGTACGCGTGGTTGGCAAGAACTGCCGCAATGTTGGCCGCAGCCACACCGTCAGATGCCTGGGCGCTGGAGCCGACCACGATTTTCGCGGTGGGTTGTCCGTTCGGGTTCACGAGCTGTACGTTCTCGTACATCACGCTGGCCGCGATCGCCGAGGATGACAGCACGAGGGCGCCTGCCGCCAATGCCGCAATTCTCGATGCGTTAACTCCTTTCATCTTTTCACCTCAGATTTTTTTGGGTGTTTCTTTTTCGTTGCATTCTTTTTCTTCGTCTGTCTTTGTCGCCTGTTTGTTTTACGAGGCAAACGATTCAACAAAGATTATCGGCGACAATCTTTGGCCTCGATTTTTCTCTTACCGTCGTAGCTCTCGAAGCCCCGTGTATGGGGCTTTTTCATCGGCATACGGCAAGAAAGAAATTCACAAGGTATTTAAATGTTTAGAAACTGTATAAACAAATGTTTATATAAAAAACATTTAATTGCGTGAATCGCCGATTAAATTCTTGGACAATCCACGCAAAACCGTGTGAATTTCTGGCATGTTGGAAAAAACACCACCTATTCTACGACGTTGATTCCACGAAAGCCCACGGACCACGTAGTCCGAAAGCTATGAGATAAAACACGTCGTATGGCATATACCGTGAGCCGGGAATGCGTCCCGTCTCACGTATAGATAACCCGTGGTTATCTATGGGAAGGGGAGTTTATAAAGAGATGCTTGAATTTAGACGGCGGATGAACCGCCCAAGAGCGGCCCGCCCCCTCGCTTTACCGTCTCTCGCCGTACTCCGATTTGAACCGCTCGTATTCCATCAAGTCGGCGTCGGTGACGGAGGGGCGGCGGCGCGAGATGATGGCCTCGATCTGGTCCTGCGTGAGAAGGGCGGCGGCGCCCGTATCGATTGAGCCCGCCCCGTCGGCCCCGGCCCCGTCGGCTCCGCCCGGCCTGCCCGCTTGGTCGCTTATCCTCGAGCGCACCAGACCCATCTTCGCCTCTTGGCAGATGCCTATGATGTCGGCGCCCGAGAAACCCTCAGTCATCTTGGAGAGGGCCGGGAAGTTGAGGGCCGGATTGATGAATTCGAGGCCTTTGCGGAAAATGCCCTCGCGCGCCTTCGCGTCCGGGGGCGGGATGTATAATATCTTGTCAAAGCGGCCCGGGCGCAGGATGGCCGAATCCAGTTGCGAGGGCTTGTTGGTCGCCCCGACCACCATGACGTCCTTGAGCTCGACGAGCCCGTCCATCTCCTGCAAAATCTGGGTGAGCACCGGCGAGGAGTATGATCCCCGGCTGGGCGTGAGCGCTTCGATTTCGTCGATGAAGATGAGGGCCGGGGGCTGCTCGCGCGCCCGGTTGAATATCTCGTGGAGCGTGCGCTCGGAATTGGCCGGCCCCTTCTTGAGCAGGTCCGCACCGGAGAGGGTAAGGAAAGTTGCCTTCAGGTCGTGCGAGGCCGCGCGCACGATCATGGTCTTGCCGCATCCGGGCGGGCCGAAGAGCAGCAGGCCCCGGGAGGGCTTGAGCTTGTACTGCTTCATGAGGTCCGGATGGAGGAGCGGGATCTCGACGGCCTCGCGCAACGCCTGCCGCACGTCATCGAGGCCCACCACGTCCTCGAACGTGACGGCGCCCTCTTTCTTCTCCTCGGGCGGCGCGCCCGAGCGGCGCTCGAAGTCGAGGCGGAACTGCCCGTAATTGGAAAGAGAGTCAAGCGAAGTGGAGGGCCGGATGCGCTCAAGCACGGAGAGGAGGTGCTTCTGCGAGATGGGCACGACCACGTTCTTGGCCGTCGCCTCGCGGGCGGCCAGCCGGATCGCCTCGGTCACGATGTTGGCGATATCGGCGCCCGAGAAGCGCTCGGTCATGGAGGCGAGGCGCGTCAGGTCCACGTCCTGGCCGAGGGGCACCTTGGAGAGGTGCACCTTGAAGATGGCTTCTCTTGCCGCCTTGTCCGGCAAATGCATGTATATGATCTTGTCTAGGCGCCCCGGGCGCATGATGGCCGGGTCCAGCTGGTCGGGGATGTTGGTGGCGCCGATGACGATGACGCTCTTGCCGCCCTTGGCCTTGAACCCGTCCATCTCGGCCAGCAGGGTGCTCATGACGCGCGGGCCCACGTCGTCGTTGGATGCGCGGTCGCGGCGCTTGGCCAAGGAATCAATCTCGTCGAAGAAGAGGATGCATGGCGCGTTCTTGCGCGCGGTGGAGAAGAGCTCGCTGACATTTTTTTCGCTTTCCGAATACCATTCGCTCAGAAGCTCGGAGCATTTGACGTAATAGAACCCGATGCCCAGCTCTTTTGAGAGGGCGCGCATGAGCATGGTCTTGCCCGTTCCCGGCGGCCCGAAGAGCAGGATGCCGGCCGGCGGCTTGATGCCGTAGGCCTCGGAGAGCTCCTTGTGCTTGAGCGGGGCGAGGATGGATTCGCGCAGCTCGTCCTTGACGTCGCCGTATCCGCCCACCGCGTCCATCGAGGCCGGGCCCTCGGAATCGCTCATGTCCTCGACGCCGAGCTTGCCGAACTTCTTGGTCTTGTTCTGGTTCTGGATGAGCCGCTCGCGCGAGAGGTCGATGCCCCTCGACTCGATGAAGAACATGGCCCCGATGGCCAGCAGAGTATAGACGAGGATGAGCCACGGGAATTCGATGCCGTACAGGAACGAGATGGCCAGATGCGCAACCGGGATGAGGAAGAGGGCGAGGCTGGCGATGACCTGCTTGTGCTTGCCGCCCACGACGGGCGGGAGGTAGGCGATGGCGAAGAGCACGGACACCCACGCGGCCAGCTGGATGAGGGCCGAATCGCTGAACGGGTTAAGGAGCGTGAACAGGTTGCCCACCACCTTGCTAAAAGCCGGGCCGACGTCGTGGAAGATGGTCTGCACCGAGAGCGCCGTGGCCAGGCCGCCGATGGCCGCGTTGGGCAGCTCCATCAGATCGGGCGCGGCCTTGTCCTTGGCGAACACGGCCACGTCCGAGGCCGGGCCGTAGACGGAGGGGAGGTCGCGCGTGAGAAGGAACGCGCTGTTCGGGGCCAGCCACAAGGTGGAAAGGAGGAGGATGAAAAGGACGGACGGGATGGAGATATAGACCGAATCGCGCGAGCCGACGTAGAGCGCGGCCAGCGAGAGGCCGAACTGCACGAACCCGCCGGCAAGGCCCAAGGGAAACGGGGCAAAGGGCGCGCAGATGATGATGGAGAGGAACGAGATGAGCTTCCAGTTGTTCAGGATGTCCGGCAGGGCGATGGCCGCCACCACGAAGCCGTACACCCACATGAAGATGGGCGACTGATAGGCCACGGACGGGAAGGCCAGGAGGAGCGAGGCGAACGTGCCGGCCGGCGGATGGAAGTAGGCGACGGCCCCGCAGGCGATGGCGAGGAGGGCGGAAAGCCAGGGCGGATAGAAGGGGAAGAGGCTCAGCAAAAAGAGCGCGCCCAAGGCCACGAGGATGGCCGGCCAGAGCGAGGTGTCCTCGCGCAACGAGGTGATGGCGGCCCGCACTTTCTGCCCGTTCATCGAAGCCAGTTGTTGGGACATGATAGAGGGAGGCGGCGGGAATATTTAAATATGGCCGCGTCAAAGAAAGGAATGGAAAATCCGAATGTCCGGCCGGAAAACTTGAATGCCTAATCGGCACAGGCAGCTCTGTCCGGCACGGACAATATGCTGTTGATTATTATGAGCGCACCCCCGAATTATATCGAGATGATTTCCGCCTTCGCCGGCTCGCTGACGCCGGAGCATATTGTCGGACTGCTCTTTAGCCTCGCGCCCGCGCTCGCGCTCCTCGTCCTATCGCAGCTGGTCGCCGAGGCCGCGCTCTGGGTCATCGTGCACGTGCTCAAGCCCCTGACCGCCAAGACGCAGACCACGCTCGACGATTACGTCATCGATGCGCTTCCGGCGCCGGTGCGCCTCGGCGGGTTCGGGCTCGGCCTGTGGCTCTTTTCCTCCACAATCTGGCCCGGCGGCCAGTTCCTTGAACATGACTGGAACTTCTGGCTGGGCGTGCTGGGCTTGGCCTTCTTCGGCTTCCTGGCCGGAAAGCTCGCGAACGCCCTCGTCGCATGGTATTACCACGAGCTGTCGGCCCACGTGGCCGGCCGGCACGGAGCGGACTCGCTTAAGATATCCAAGGAATCGTTCCCCATGTTCCAGCGGATCGTGCGCTACGCCGCTTACATCGTCACCCTGATTCTCATCCTCAACAGCTTCGGCGTGGAGATTACGCCCCTGCTGACGGGCTTGGGCATCGCGGGCCTGGCCGTGGCGATGGCCTTGAACGACACGCTCTCGAATTTCTTCTCCGGCCTTCACATCCTGACCGACAAGCCGATCCGCAACGGCGACTTCATCTCGCTGGACAGCGAGGCGGGCGTGCTCAAGGGGTTCGTGGAGGAGATCGGCTGGCGCTCCACGCGCATCCGCACGCGCGGCAACTGCACGTATATCATCCCGAACAACAAGATCGCCACCAGCGTGGTGGTGAACTTCTCGCGCGGCGCCGAGGACAACTGGAAAGGCTCGAGCCTGTCGGTCGGCGTGGATTATTCCTCCGACCCCCAGAGAGTGAAGAAAGTGATGGTGGATGCGATAAAACATCTGCAAGGGACGGACAAGCGGCTCGGCTCACAGGAGCCGGTGGCGCGCCTCGAGGAATTCGCCGATTCCGCCATGGTGTTCAGGGCATTATGGACGGTGCGCAATTTCCATGAGAGCGAGGCGGTTGCCGCCGAAGTGCGCGAGGCGATTTATTACGCGTTCCAAAAAGAGGGGATTTCGATTCCGTTCCCGGTGCGGGAATTAAGATTCGCCGGTGGGGCGCGCAAAAAAATCCTGCGCCGGCGATGAACTTTCCGTTCTGGTTTTTTGTTCTTCAAGACAAGCTCGGGATTATATAATGGAAAACGCAAAAAAAGACGGGCTCGTGGCTCAACTCACGGTGAGCCGGCTTCGCCGTCTCACCTGTCGTCGGCCTTCGGCCAACGATGGATGCAGCACGGAATTACATGCACAAAAAATGGGCTTGTAGCTCAGTATGGATAGAGCGCCTGGCTTCGGACCAGGAGGTCGTGGGTTCAAATCCTGCCAAGCCCGAATAGATAAACGCAAAAGAGAGAGGAAACGTCAGGTTTCGCCCGGCTGTTCCGACACGATAGAACACCAATAAATACTTAAATCCGGGCCGCCATATCTTGCATATGCCCACCACGGTCGGGAAAGGCTCCAGCGCGGATGTGAGAGAAAACTTAGCTGATGGCGCGAACGGGCTGTCCGCCCGGAGGCGCATGTACGACTTCCTTTCCTCGGGCCGCATCCTCGTCTACACGCCCGAAGCCAAACGCATCCTGACGGACCGGCCGGACCTCATCAAATTCTATTTCAAGCACGTTTATGAGCCCGAACACCGCAGCCGAGTCGGGGAGGCGATGGAAGCGGAGGGCGTGCGGGTCTTCCGGATAAAGGAGGAGTACGGCTACACGAACAAGGCGCTCCACCGGCTGAAGTTCGGCGAGCACGACCTGTTCGTGAAGGAGAACTGGCCGACGATTGATCCGGACAGGACGGGCCCGATGGAATTCATGGCCCTGCTCAACCTGCGCCGCCTGATCGAGGAGCACGGATACGGCGGCTGCATCCAGACGGTGGAGCCGGTGCTCGCGTTCGCCGGCTACAACTGCAATTTCATTATCACCCGATACGACGAGCGCTTCGGCGATGAGGGATGGAGGCTGCGGGGCGTCTTCGACGCGCATGGGAAGCAGGACGACGCGAACCAGCGGCGGCACGAGGAATTCTGCGGCTGGATTTGGGATAATTCCGACATCGGCGACGCGATGGAGAAGAACTCGGTTTACGATTACAACCGGCACGTGACTGTCATGTGCGATCCGCGCGACTTTAGGAGGCCGATGGACCAGTTGGAGAATATCATTGAACTGTCCCGCTCGGAAAAGGGTGTGCGCATCGCCACGTCCTTTCAGCCGGAAAAGACCAAAGATTACTTCCAATCCCTCATCCTCGCCGAAGGGCGGTACGCGTAAAGAAGCGCCAATGCCGCCCGCTCCGGCAGACCGGAATCCCGGCGCAGCCAAAAAAATCGGGGTTCCGCGCGCGGCCTCACTTCTTCATCCGCGCGTCCACCTGCCCCTTCAAATCCTCGACGATGTTGCGGTAGTTGATGTAGGAATCAAAAGGCGAATCGTAGGGCGAGAAGTAGTTGTGCACGTCCTGATCGGAGAGGGATTTGGTGCAGCAGTAATAGAGGTGGTCCGAGTTCTGCAAATGCCGCCACGCGCGCAAGAGATCCGGATCGTTGAGCGCCTTGATTGGATTCTCAAGCGAGGTCAGCTCGCCAAAGAGCGAACGCTGCATCTCGTTGCCCAGCCACGCCGAGGTATCGCGCTCGGCGTCGGCCCACGAGATGACCGAGGGCGCGTCCACCTCGCCCACGGGCGCGATGTCCCGCGCGATCGCGGACGGCGTGGAATATTGGAGGTGCTTGTATTTGGGGATTTCCTCGAAGAGCGAGCGCAGGAACGCGAAGATGCCGGTGTCCGCCCAGTGGTGCTCGCCGAACGTCTCGTAGTCCATGAAGAGGTTGACGCAGTCGCCGGAAAGTTCGGAGAGCCATTTGGCGTATTTGGGCGCGGTGAGAGGCCATTCGTTCCAGCTCTTCTGCGAGAAGCGGTAGCCGATGTCGTCGGATAATTTGTAATGGCGCAGGAGCGCCTTGATTTTCGAGCAGCCCTTGACGGAATAGAGGTAGGTGGGCGAGCGCCAGCCAAGCATGTGGTCCAATCCTTCCGCCATGATGCCCGAATAGCCGAGGCGCTCGGCGAAAGAGGCGATGCCGTTGGAGAACATCGCCTCGGTGTTGCGCAGGACGTCGGAGGGCGCGGCGATGTCCGAGAGCGCGAGGCGGTGCAGCTCGATCTGGTTCTCGAACTCCTTCTTGTCCTCGAAGAGGCACGAGAGCGAATGATAATAGGTTTCCGAGAGGAACTCCACCCGCTTCGTCTTCGCCAGCGCCTTGAACGATTCGAGAACCTCGGGGTTGTAGAGGCGCGCCTGCTCCAAAAAAACGCCGGTGATGGAGAAGCTCAGGTGCAGATCGGGATGCTGCTCGAGCGCTTCGAGGAGCAGCGAGTTCGTGGGCAGGTAGCATTTGGAGGCTACCTTGTCCAGAATCTGCTTGTTGAGCGAGGAGTCGAAATAGCGCTCAAAAAGGCTCGTGGAGTCGGGCGGCGAGAACACCGAGAAGGGGGCCAGCCTCATGGGCTGGTGGACTTGGAAATAGAAGCACACTTTCATAGAAACGCCTTGCAGGGGGGGGAATCAGGAGGACCCTGAAACT
>JAHFEC010000134.1 GCA_023248665.1 Microcaldota archaeon
CCTGTGCTTCTCCCCCTTCGTGTATGAGCGGATCATGATGGGGCAGTTCTTCGCCGTGCTCTCCCTGGCTGCCCTGCCGCTCATCCTGTACCTGACCCGGCGTTTCCTGGCCAAGCCGTCGCTCGCCTCCGCCTGGCCCCCGGCCGCCGCCCTCACCTTCCTGAGCCTGCAGCATCAGGGTCTGGTCATCAACGCCCTCCTGGTGGCCCTCTACATGGCGGCGCACGCGCTCCTGTCCGGCCAACCGGCATCCCGGGCGAAGCCCTATCTGGGGTTTGCGCTCCTCTTCGTGGTTCTCAACCTCTACTGGCTGATCCCGTACGCGCTGCTCCCGGGCCCGTCCCTCCTCTCGGACATCAACTCCTCGCATCTGGAATTTTTCCAGCCGCACCCGTCCGCGAGCCTCAACACCCTGGTCAAATCCGCCGGGATGTACGGGGCCTGGCGCGAGGGCTCCATGGCGCTGGCCTACAACCGCCCGCTCCTGCCCGTGTCCCGGGACGTCTGGAAAGCGATTTGCTTTTTCTTCGTCGCGCTCCTCATGTTCCTTTCCGTGTACGCGCTCCTGCGCTTCCCGAAAGATGCGCTCCTCATCGCGCTGTCGATCGGCTGGGCCGCCGGCCTGCTCCTTGCCGCCGGCATCTCGCACCCGTGGACATCGGGCCTGTTCGAATGGCTGGTCGCGCACCTCCCGTTCTTTGCCGGCTTCCGCGACTCGAACAAATGGGTGGAACTCGTGGTGATCGCCTATTCGGTCCTCGCGGCCATCGGCGCCTCGGCCCTGCTGCGCCGCAAGGCCGTCTGGCCCGCGCTCGGCCTGCTCCTGCTCTTCGTCTTTGTCGCCAATCATCCGGCCTTCGGCCTGTCCGGCCAGATCCAGCCCGGCCATTTCCCGGACGAGTATACGACCATGGGCGCGTTCGCGTCCCCTTCCGGCCGGACCATCTATCTCCCATGGATGCTGTATGCCACCTATGACTGGTCCGCCTCCTTCGGCCCGGATGGGCGGATTGCCGTCCCCCTCAAATTCAGCCAGCCCGGGATCGAGAACGGCGCCGACGCGGCCGATTTCGGGGACATCCCGCTCCCGGTCATGGAAATTTCATCCTGCCTCTCCTCGCACGATGCCGCGTGTCTTGTCTCAAGAAACGTCTCGCGCGTGATACTGGACGACTGTTTCGTCGGCCGCCCAATCTATGCGTGGTTGGCCGCCAACCGTTCGGTATATAAAAAACAGGGTTGTCTGAGTGTTTACGAAATGAGATGAATCAGGTCAAGCCATGCCTACCCTGTCCGCCATCGTGCCCTGCTACAACAAGGAGAAAGTGGTCTATGCGGCTTTGAGCGCCCTACAGGCCGTGCTGCGGTCCACCGGCCTGCGTTACGAGATGGTGCTGGTCAATGACGGAAGCCGCGATTCGACCCTCCAAGAGCTCGAGCGATTTGCCAAAAAGACCCCGCAGGCGCGCGTCGTCGACCTGAAGGCCAACTTGGGCAAGGGCGGCGCGCTCATGGCGGGGTTTTCGCATTCGAGCGGGGATCTGGTCCTTTTTTCGGATGCGGATTCGGATCTCTCGCCCGCGCAGGTTTCCCGTTTCCTCGATTACATGGAGCGCTTCCGCGCCGATGTCGTCATCGGCAGCAAGAACCACCCCGATTCGAAAGTGCGCTATCCGTTCGTCCGCCGCATCCTCTCGCACGCGTACCTCATCCTGAACTTCATCCTGTTCACGCTTCCGGTCTCGGACACCCAGGTGGGGCTCAAGCTCTTCCGCCGTCCGGTGCTCGAATACGCCGTTCCCCGCATGCTGGTGAAGAAATACGCGTATGACCTCGAGCTTCTGGTGCTGGCCCACCACGGCGGATTCCACATCAAGGAGGCGCCCATCGACCTGTGTTATCAGGGCTGGAGCGGGGTGGTGGGCATTCCCATCTTCTGGATATTCTGGGACACCATGGCCATCTGGTACCGGCTGAAACTGGTCAAGTATTATGACCGCCATAAGGCTGATGTCCGGGTCGTGGTCGCTTGAAAATCCTCGAATTCTCATGGAAGGATGCCACCCATCCGCAGGCCGGCGGGGCGGAGCTGGTCACCGACCGATATCTCTCGCGGCTCGCGGCCGACGGCCATTCGGTCACCCTCTTCTGCGCCGCCTACCCCGGCTCGGCCTCCGAGGAGACGTTCCACGGCTACCGCATCATCCGGCGCGGGGGCCGGCTTGGCGTGTATTTTTGGGCGGCGCAATATTATCTCACGCGGGGCCGGGGCCATTTCGACCTCGTCATCGACCAGATCAACACGCTCCCGTTCTTTTCGCCCCTCTTCGTGCGCGCCCGCCGGGTCGCGTTCATCCACCAACTCGCCAAGGAATACTGGTTCTACGAGACGCCGCCCGTCCTCTCGCACGTCGGCCATTTCCTCGAGCCGATCCTGCTGTCGCCCTACAAAGGCGTCCCGACGATTACCGTCTCCGAGTCCACGCGCGCCGACTTGGAGGCCATCGGATTCCGCCATGTCCGCGTCGTGCACAACGGCCTCGATATCCTCCCGCCGGCCCGGCCCGTCCAAAAGAAGCCCCGGCTTGTCTACGTCGGCCGCGTGACCCGGGCCAAGCGGGTCGATCATGCCATCCGCGCGTTCGCCCTCGTGCACGGGCGGATGCCCCGGTACCGGCTCGCCGTCATCGGCGCCGGGCCGAAAGAATATTCGGATTCCCTGCGGGCGCTCGCGTCCGCTTTGGGGGTGGCGGGGCAGGTCGATTTTCTGGGGCGGGTCGGGCGCTCCCGGCGCGACCTTTTGATGGCCGAGTCGGCCGCGCTCATCAACCCCTCCGTGCGGGAAGGCTGGGGCATGGTCATCCTCGAAGCCAATGCCATGGGGACCCCGGCCGCGGTCTACGACGTCCCCGGCCTGCGGGACTCGGTGCGCGACGGAGTGAACGGCGTGGTCT
>JAHFEC010000050.1 GCA_023248665.1 Microcaldota archaeon
CCGATCCGGTTCGCCTGGTGGGTTTGAGCGCCATCCTCTCCGCCATCGCCCTCGTGGTCTTCTATCTCTACCGGGGCTCCGCGTCCCTCGCCAAATACGGCCTGCTGACCTTCCTCCTGGGCCTGGGCTTCTTCTCGGCGACCACTTATTATCCCGGCCTCTCTTTCGCCCCGCCCTACGCCTACCAGCCGCTCTCGCCCGGCGCGGACCAGGCCTTGCGATGGCTCGCAAGCCACGAGCCCGCCCCCGTGCCGGACGGGTCCTTCGCGGCCCCGGCTTACGCCGTTCCTTCTTCCGCGACGGCCCGGGTGGAAGTCTTCGCCCCCGATGCGGCCGTGCGGCTGGCCACCAACCGCTCGCTCGCCTCCAATGACACGGCGTTCGTGCGATGGCTGGCTTCCGCCAACATGACCCCGCGCCCGTTCTCGCGCGGCGATTACGTGATCGCCGACAGCCTGATGTTCGAGCGCATCCAGTCCAATTCGAGCATTCTCGACCGCTCGTGGACCCTCATCCCCCTGCAATACGCCCGCCAGAGCGTGTCGGGCAGCACCACGTTCGCCACCTTCGTTTCCAGCCAAGGGTATGCCATCATGCAGGCGATCGATCCGAACATGATGCCCACGAGCGATTCGGCCATCCTCTTCGATCCGGGCCAGTACAATTATCCCAACGAGATGGTGCGCGGCGACGTCGGGCTGATGATGCCCGGCCAGGGCGCGAACGCCTCCGGCCAGCTCCTGCTCTGGTACAACCGCGAATACAACAGCAACGCGGTGCGCATCTACGCCCAGAATTCGACCTTCGAGCAAATCTATTCCAAGGACGGCACGACCGTCTTTAAGGTGATCTCATAGAAGAGTTTTTCCTGCCCCTCGTATTCCTCGCCTCCCTCGTCCTCTCGGCCTTCACGCTTGCCAAGATCCTCCCGAAGCTCCAGGCGGCCGGCATGGTCGGACACGACATGCACAAGCCGGGCCATGTGGAGGTGCCCGAGATGGGCGGCATCGCCATCGTCGTGGGCTTCACCGGCGCCGCGTTCTTCGGCATCTTCCTGCAGGTCATCTTCCACTTCCAGTTCCATCTCGCCTACATCCTCGCCGCCCTCCTCACCATCGCCATCGTCGCCATCATCGGCATCTTCGACGACCTCTTCGAGCTGAGCCAGCGCGTCAAGGCTTTCCTGCCGCTGGCCGCCGCCATGCCGCTCGTGGCCATCGCCGTCTCGCGCGGCGTGAACACCATCTACCTCCCCTTCTTCGGCCTCGTGGATTTCGGCCTGCTCTACCCCTTCCTGCTCGTCCCCGTGGCCGTGGCGGTGTGCTCGAACCTGACCAACATGATGGCCGGTTTCAACGGCCTTGAGGCCGGGCTCGGCCTGATCATCTTCGCCACCTTGACGCTGGTCGCCCTCTCGCATGCGCAGATCGAGATGGCCTTCATATCCGCGTGCATGATGGGGGCGCTCGCCGGATTCCTCCTCTTCAACTGGTATCCGGCCAAGGTGTTCATCGGCGACGTGGGCACGCTCTCCATCGGCGCGGCCCTCGCGGCCGCCGTCATCCTTTCGGACTACAAGGCCGCCGGCGCCATCCTGGTCATCCCGTATGTCGCGGATTTCTTCATCAAGCTGGCCAACCGCTTCCCCAAGAGCTTCGCCGAATACAAGGATGGCAAGCTCTACGCGCCCCGCGGGAAAATCAAGGGCCTCAACCACCTCCTCCTCAACGCGTTCGGCGGCTTGAGCGAAAAACAGCTGGTGTACGCCTTCTTCGGCATTGAGATCATCTTCTCGGCCATCGTGCTGGCGCTGTATATGCAGGTATGACCAAAAACAAGAATTCGTGAAAAATACTCTGGTGGGAGAGGTGTCGCTGTGCTGATATTCATCCATTCCAAAGACCGCCAGTCCGAGCTGATTTCCCTCTCCCAGAATCAGAAGCTGCCCAAAAAGCAGAAAGCCGTCCTCGAGCTGGCCTCTCTTGTCCTGACCGGACGGGCGGCGGACAAGCCGCGCATCCAGAAGCTGCTGGGCAGTCTAGACACCGGATTCCATCTCCATCACCCGCCCAGCGTCGAGGGGCCCATGTGGATGAATTCCGGCCCGATGTATTCGGCCTTCATCTCCAGCATGTACATCAATGATGAGCGGCGGACCTTCAACATCCACGTGGATTTCGTGTATGATGCCTCCGAAGGAAAAGACGATGGCTCTGAAGGAAGCGGGTCCGCTCTGCCGCGAGGCTCGCAAGCCAGCGCGCATATCTTCTTGAGCGATCTGGACATGTCCCGGAAATCCATCATCGTCGAAGGGCAGCGATTCACAATCGACTGAAAACGGGTTCTGGCCTAAAACCGCGTTTACCATGCCGGTTTATTAATATATCCATATAGCATTATTTATAGCAACTAAATGGTGTTTCATATGGCGGCTCCAAATCCATCATATAAGAATAATCAGACATACCAAAATCCGAGCATATCCATCCATGCCCGCTTCTCGGATAAGGCCGGGAAGAGCAATGCCGGTATCGGCCAAGACGACGCGATCGCCGCGTCCATCGCCGCAAAAAAGCCGATCATCAACATCTTCGAGGGCCGGGCGATTCTTTCCCGCCGGGAAGAACCGGATGCGCTCAAGGATGTTTTTCCCATCAACACCGGCATCTATGTCGCCCACGTGCAGCCCGGTATGACGTTCCGCGAATCGAACCTCAAGGATGACGGGGCGTACGCCTTGTTTTATGACGAAAAAAGCGCCATCACCTACCGGTTTCCGATTCCGGCCGATTACCGTGACATGAAAGACTGCTTATGTGCCCTCCCGATGCAGTTCAACGGACAAGAACCGTCTTATGAAATGTCGCGTCCCTCGGATGTGGGGGGGCGAACTGAAAAGGAGCTTCTGGTTGGGCATGAGGACAACATAGCGGCCATCCCGGATTTCCCATCAAAATACGGGTTTTTCAATATCGAGGATTCGATCGGCATGGCATCCGGCCCCCGGCTTGAAGATGAAATGGACCGCTCTCCCTGCTATTTGCTGCGCCACCAAGGCGCATACAACGGCCTTGTCGTGGTCGGGGAGTATCTTAACGACTGGCCCCGCTATCTCTGGCCGAAATACCTCACGCTCGAGGCAAGCCATGCGGATAAACTGGGCCTGATCCTGCGCGAAGACGCCCGCGTGCCAGCCCTTGGCGCGGAACCGGCAGGCCATCCGATCCGCGAGGCTAACGCGTCGTATGCGCATATCTCGGGCTAAAATCCTCATCCAAAACTCATTCGAGTTCCCCGACCATTTCCATGACCGTGACCATCTCGTTGATCTTCTCGTAATCGGCCGGCCGCCCGATGTCCAGCCAGTATTCGTCGAACACGAATCCGCCGATCTGCTGCTTGCCGGCCAATAACCGGGGGAAGACGTTTTTGGCGAAATCCTCTTTCGGCTTGATGTAGTCGAATATCTTCGGCTCGAACACATAGACGCCGGCATTCACCAAATTGCGCACGATCGGCTTCTCCTCGAACGAGACGATGCGGTTCGAGTCGTCCACCTTCGCCACGCCGTATTCGAGCGGCACGCCGGTGCGTTTCAATGCCACCGTGGCGATGCCGCCGGCCTTCTTGTGGAATTCCCTCATCTTCCTGAGGTTCAGGCGCGAGAGGTGGTCGCCCATCTGCACCACGAACGGCTCGTTGGCCCATTTCTTCAAGGGAGCGATGGAGCCGGCCGTGCCGGCTTCCCCCTCCTCGATCGCATACTGGATCTTCACGCCCAGTTTCGAGCCGTTGCCGAAGTAGTCCATAATCTGCTCCTTGAGGTAGCCCACGGTCATGTAGATGTCATCAAAGCCGTTCTTCTTAAGGTGCCGCACGACGTATTCGAGGATCGGCTTGCCGCCCAGCGGCAGCATGGGCTTGGGCGTGCTATACGTGAGCGGGCGAAGGCGCGTGCCCTGCCCCCCGCAACAGATGATGGCTTTCATGCAAAAACACCTCAATGAAGTTTCTCTATGATTTTTTTTGCTATGTTCGAATATTCCACTTCGCATTTACGGACCGAGTCGGCATGCGTGCCTATCACTCCGTCTTTTGTGGTCAGCTCGAATATCGGTTTCAGTGCAGTCTGGGACATCGGGGCGAGGCTGTGGTAGTTCTTCATGTCCCCAATATGATACTGGTTTCCATTGAGCCGTATAACAAGGCCACGATCCACTGCCGAGAGCTTATCTACGATGTCCAGTTTTATCTTCCCGGGGATAATTTCTGCCCATTTTGACCAAGCGATCGTCTTTCGCTGGCGGTAGATATTGAACTGGGCTGTTACATATCCCGCGAAGACAGGTTTTCCAAGCTGTACCTTGAACGGTTTGGT
Source organism: Microcaldota archaeon (assembly GCA_023248665.1). Classification (GTDB taxonomy): domain Archaea; phylum Micrarchaeota; class Micrarchaeia; order Anstonellales; family Anstonellaceae; genus CAIXYX01. Next base: position 4,379 of record JAHFEC010000050.1, read on the forward strand.
CGGGAAACGGGAAACTGCCCCGGACCATTCGCCCATCCACTTTACAAATGTGGTCCCGATATTACCCAAACCTCTGATCGAGAAGAGATCGGGAACCATCGGGACGATAAAATAGTCGCAACCCAAGAGAACCGCGCGATTTAAGGCACCCAAGTTCGGTCCGACATCAATCAGGACGTAATCAATATTGTTCGCCCCTGCCCAATTCTCGATGAAACGGTAAATTGCAGACGTGACCCTGAAACCGTTTTCGCGGCCCGCCAAAACATCTACCCAGCGCTCAGACAGGAACTGTTCAAATTCACTCAAGAGCAAATCTCCGGGCAGAATCCAGATATTCCGATCATTAATTTTGTGCGGCACGACCTTCTGATCAATTTCGCCAACCCCGCTTATCAGAGGGGCAACTACATGGTAGATGCTTCCACGCCCTCTCCAAAACAAGTCAATCTCCTCGTCGCTACACATATATGACGTAAGATTACATTGGGGGTCAGCATCCACAAACAAGATTCTTTTTCCTCGTTTCTCCAGTGCATAACCTAGATGTTCGATGAAGGTCGTCTTTCCGACCCCCCCTTTGTTGTTGAAAAGGACAAGTTGTTTCATATCCCCACCACCGACGCATCTGCTCCCCGGTTATGCTCGCATTATCTTTTCCACCCTGTCTTTATATTCATTCATCAGGGAAAACGCCTTCTCTTCGCTTTTGCTTTCCGCAAACACGCGGACGTAGTCCTCGGTCCCGGACGCCCTCGCCAGCACCCACGAATCGCCCATGTCGAGGCGGAACCCGCCCTCGACCTCGCGGAGCTTCTGTCTGTTTGTTTTTTCGGCTTTTATCTGCGCTACCAATCTGGCGGCGATTTCGGCGTTCTCCCCGCTCTTGCACGCGATTTTCGTCTTGGCATTGTAATATTTTGGCAACTCGTCGTGCCATTTAGAGAGCGGTTTGGCCGCCACCATCTCCATGAGCTTGCAGGCTGCCAGCACCCCGTCCTTGGCCAGCGAGAAGCGCGGCCAGACGATGCCGCCCACCTCCTCGCCACCCCCGGCCACCCGGCCCGCGAGCGCGTGCATCCGCTCCGCCAGATACGGCGCGCCCACATCCGTGTATTCGGTTGTGGCCCCGTATTTTTCGGCGACATCCTCGACCACTTTGCTCGTGGCGACGGTGGTGACGACCACGGGGTCCGAATCCGGGTTTTTTTCGGAATTCCTGCCCTTTTTCATCCTGGTATTCTCCAGCGCCCACCCGGCCGAGAGCGCGACGCATTTGTCTCCGACGAGCCAGCGCCCCTTCTCATCCACGAACACCACGCGGTCGGCATCCCCGTCCCAGGCCACGCCGAAATCGGCCCCCTCGCGCGGCACCGCCTCGATAAGCTCCTTGACGTTGGCTTCCGTCGGCTCGGACATCCTTCCCGGAAACGAGCCGTCCAGTTTTTCGTTGAGCACCACCACCTCGGCGCCCAGCGCGCGCAGCAGCGCCGGCGCCACCAGCGTCGAGGTCCCGTTGCCAACGTCCGCGACGATTTTCCACCTCTTTTTTTTCGAAATCATCTTTCTATCGACGAATGCGAGCACGGCCTTTTGGTATTCGCCAAGCGCATCCACCGCTCCGGCGCTCTTTGCGATCTTCTGCCATTTCAGCGCCGGCGCATGCGGCCGGCCCACCCACCCCGCCATCCCGGCGCCGCGCTGCCTTGAGACGGCCACGCCGTCCGAGTCCACGAATTTGAGCGCGTTCCACTGCGGCGGGTTGTGGCTGGCGGTGACGATGATGAGCCCGTCGCAGCCGTACTTCTCATTCGCCCATTCCGCCATCGGCGACGTGGCGATGCCGATGTCCAAGACGTCGCATCCGCCCTCCATCAGCCCGGCCGCCGCCGCCTGCGCGATGCAGGGCGAGGTCTTGCGCATGTCGCGCGCGAGCGTGACGAGGGGGAATCCCCGCGTTTCCCCCGTTTTTTGGCGGGGGTGTTTTTTTGCGAATTGCGCGAACGCGTATCCGAAATCCATTGCCGTGGACGGATTGAGCTGCTCGAAAAGTCCCCGCACGCCATTGGTGCCCAGTGCCAGTGCCATGCGACAAGAATTGGCGCCAACAAATAAAAAGCAGGGCGCGCCGCAAGGGCGGGCATAAAACGCGCGGGCGGCGCGCGAACGGGCCCAAAACGCGCAGGAGGCCGGTGTTTTAAAATCCGGCGTGGATATTGCGCCCATGAGCGCTCAAAAATCGCATCCCTCTCCGCCCGACGAGAAGGACCGGCTGGCGCGCGAGCAGGACAAGCACGACTTGGCGCACGTGGCCGGCCGGGGGATGGTATTCAAATTCGGCTCCCTTTTCGCCTCGAAGGTGTTCGGTCTCATCTTCCAAGTCCTCATGCTCAATGTGCTGCCGCGCCTCGCGGCCGGCCTGTATTCGGCCGCCTACAACATCGCGCTGGGCATCTCGGCCTTCGCCAGCCTCGGCATCCAGAGCGCGATCATGCGCTATGTGCCCATGCACCTGGCGCACGGCGAGGCGTCCAAGGCCAAGGACGAGATATGGACCTCGGTGCTCGTCCTCTTCGTTTTCAGCCTGATGGTGATGGTCGCCATGCTCCTGCTCTCCGAGCCGGTGATTTCGTTCTACGCGCCCGAATACCACGACCAGATCCGGCCCCTGTTCCTGCTGGCGGCCGTCCTCGCCTTCGTCATGCTCAACTTCAACCTCTGGTCGGCCATCCTCGACTCGATAAAGAAATTCGAGATCAATGCCGTCATCCAGGTGGCCGTGCAGGCGGTGAAAGTCGTTCTCGTGCTGAGTGCCGTGCTCGTGGGCGCCGCCAGCGCGGGCATGTTCCTGCAGGCCACCGTGGTGGCCTTCATCGTGGCCGCCGTCATCCTCGCCATCCCTGTCTGCCAATTCCTATCCTCCATCCCCGGCAAGCTCCATTTCAACCCCTCGCTCATCTTAAAGAACATCGCCTTCGGCCTGCCCATCTATCTCAGCTCGACGGCGGACGTGCTCACCACCACCATGAGCGCGCCCATCCTGCTGTATTTCTACCCCCTGCAGGTCGCCGGCTACGCGGCCGCGGTGATGGTCGTGCAGAACATCGCACCGGTCGTTTTCTCCCCGATCAGCTCGGTCGCACAGCCGCTGATGGTGGAGCGCCACGAGCGCAAATCCGACCTCTTCGGATCCCTGGTGCGCGAGAGTTCGCGCTGGACCGCGTATCTTGGCATCCCGCTGCTTTTCGTGTTCGTGCTCTACGCCTCGGCGTTCCTCGGGGTTCTCACGCCGGCATACAAATCCAGCTACGTCCTCATCTGGCTCTTCGCGCCCATGTCCATCGCCACTCTCCTCTCCAGCCCGAGCCGCAACGCCCTCTTTGCGCGGGGCAACCTCAAAGTGCTGCTCTCGGCCAGCGTCGGCATGTTGGCGCTCAACCTCGTGCTGAACTGGTATCTCATCCAGCAATGGGGGGCCATCGGCGCGGCCGCGGCCACCTCCATTTCGGTGTTCCTCGGTGAATCCGCCATCGTGCTGGCCGCCCGCTTCATGTTCGGCGCCAAGCTCCACCCGGACATCTGGCGCGCCCTCGCGGCCGGTTGTATCATGCTCGCCGCCGGCTTCATCACCCTGCCCGTGTTCAACACCTCGATGAGCCTGTGGGC
>JAHFEC010000051.1 GCA_023248665.1 Microcaldota archaeon
GATTACGACTATTACCAGATTCGGGATGGCCGCCATTATCGAGTTGTAATCGTTCCCCAATGCATCGTAGAAGGTCAGAATAGCATATTGGGCCCCCGTGAGGTAGGGCATGAGCCAGACGGTCAGCCCTGCCCCCACCACCAGGATGAAGAGCAAAGTGTCCGGAATAGGGGTGTCATTGGCTGCCAACCAATCCCCTCGCAGGACTTGCGTCCGGCTTGCGCTGTTTTTCGGCTTGTCGGCACTTGGAAACTTCCGCTAGGCGTTGTTTTGCGGCTTCCTTGACGCGGATAATCAGCACGCCGTCCTTTTCTGTGGCTTCCAGCTCGTCCCAGTCCTCGAGTATGGCATCCTTCAAGCAGGCGAGGCGGCGGTCTGGGGCATTCGGGGCTGGCGGACGGGGTTCGCGGCTGGTTGGAGATTGCGTTTCCATCAGCCAATATCTTATGGTCTTGGGTGATTTATCTTTTCGTGCGCAATTAGGCATTTTCGCGCCTAATTCGAAAACCAAATTCTGATTAGCAAATCAGCAGGAAGTACCATAACGGGATGCAGAATATCCTGTCCTTGTAGATGAGCTTGTTTTTGGTTATCAGGATGCCGAACGGGCTGCCGTTCTCTTCGATAAACTCCCTGCAATCTTCGAAATCCGCGGGGCCAATGTCGTTCTGGTATTTCACTTCCACGGGGATGGGCTTTTTTGAATACACCAGCACGTTGTCGATTTCGGCCCCGTTTTTCCAATAATAGCACTTCGAGTTGTAGGGGTCGAGGAAGAATCCCAAGCGAAGCAGATGGTTGTGTGCAGCAGTCTCGGCGATGAGGCCGACATCCTGGCTGTCCGTGAGCGCCTTGGGGGAATAAGACCCGTTGAGCATGTTGCGCATCCCGCTGTCGCAAAGATACACTTTGCGGGGGTTGCGGATTTGCTTCGAGCGGTTGGCGGCATATATCATGGACGTGCTGATCAGGAAGGTGTCCTCGAGATATTGCATGTATTCACTGACGGTCTGGTTTTTGATGCCCAACTTGGCTGATGTGCCGGACTCGGAGAACAATTCCGCGGAATGGTTGCCCAGGTACAGGAGGAGTTCCTCGATGTTCTTGGGGTTGCGCACCCCAAAGACTTTCACCATGTCCTTGTAGATGACCAACTGGAGCAGGTCCTTGAGGTACTGGTGGCATTTGGCATAATCCGCCTGCTCCAGAAGCTCGATATATCCCCCCTTGACCATGTATTCGCCAAGCAACGTCTCGACCCGATGCTGCCTTGGAATGAGGCCTGCGCTAAACTTCTGTAAGTTAGACCAGAGCAGTTCCGGTTTGTCCTCATCCAGCGCGTCCTTGAGCTTGTAGCGCAGTTTCAGGCTGATGTTATCAATCTCCTCGTCCATGCCCCTGAACTTGAGATAATCCACGAATTTGAGCGTCAGCACCAGGTGGATATTGACGCGGCCGGCAAGGGATTCCGAGCTTCCTTTGGTGATGCCGGCGGCCGAAGAGCCGCTGACCACGAATTTTATCTTGTAATTGCGGTCGTAATGGCTCTTGATGATTTCGCTCCATTTTTCGACCGCCTGTATTTCGTCGAGGAAGATGAATACTTTTTCCTCCATCTCCTGCGGGCTTTTTTGCAGAATGTGCTTGTAGTAGGCCTCGATTATCTGGGAGAGCAAAAGCCCTTTCTCGTTGCCGAACTTCGGCTCGTCCAACTGGGCGAACAGGATGCATTTTGGGGCCGTTTTCTCCTTGAGCAGGTCATGGATAAGCTGCTGCATAAGAACCGACTTGCCGACCCGCCTAGGGCCGATGATGGCGGTTATTTGCTTGTCGTTGAGGGTCTTTTTGAGAAAATAGAAGTCGCGTCTGGCTTGGCTAGGTACCGCTATGGATTTTCCTTCCCACCAGGGGTTCTGAGTATAGAGGATTTGCAAAATTTCCGTGTCTTCCATGCCGTAATATGGAAGTGGAAGTTTATAATTCTTACCTTTATGAAGGTATCAAAGAGCCATTTTCATACCTTTATGAAGGTATGAACTTTCAGACTTTCTCGGAATGCTGGAACGGTGAATCGTCTGGATAATCTGTCAAAAATGTCAAATGTGTCAAAAATGTCGGATATGTCAATTTTGGAGGCATGTATTAGCTACTAACCCTAAGGGCTAGTAAAGCAGTCCGACGGCAAACAATGGAATACGGTTCCCCGTGGTGTCAAGGCCATCCAGAACCCGATAATCGGCTTTCTGACGGTTGCTCTTGCTCTCCCCGCCCACCTCAAAGCTTATTCCATCGGCCACGAAATCGGCGCGGACAGATGCAGAGGAAGGATTGAAGCAGCAATCAATATGATTGATGAAGAACTCCTCGCGCAAAGAGCCGACGGAGGGCTTGATGCCGGCGGCGGCGCACAAGGAAGCGCGATAGGGGAACGGGAGGTAGTATTTGGCCTCCTTGCGGTATGGCTTGCCGCCCTGTCCGCAGGCATAGACGCGCTTGAGGGCTTCGGTCTGCTCCACCTGCGCGAGGAAGCGCATCACCCACACCTTGTCCTTGCCCAAGGTTTCCCCGATGGAGGAATAGCTCAATTCCATGGGGTTGGAGACGGAGATCAGTTGCAGCAGCTTGAAGAAATTCTCCACGGTGCCGGGCTGGATGTTCTTGATGGCCGAGAAATCCTTGTATGCGATGGTCTCGATGGTGGACACGATGGTCTTGTAGAACTGCGATTTGGCCTCGTAGAGCACCCCGCCCGTTTCGTAATAGGCCCCCAGATGCGTGTGCGCATGCCCATATTGGCGGGCAACCCAAGCCTTGTCTTTGATGAGCTTGGCCATGCTCAGTCCTGGCAATTCGATGCCTTTTCGGATGTGCAGCCATTCCCGAAAAGAGGCTGGCTTGAGGTGTTCTAAGACGACACGCCGCGAGAGGTCGGCCTTGAGGGTTTTGAGCTGGATGGCGGAAGAGCCGGAGAAGGCGACGTAAGCCAGCCCCTCGTCGTAGACGGTTTTGAGGTCCTGGTCCCAAGGCGGCTTGGAATGGATTTCGTCGATAAATATCTTCTTGTGCCCGGCCACGGCAAGCGCCTTGATGATGTCGTAGAGTTCCACGCCCCGCAAGTTCCGATCGTCGGCTGAGACGTAGATTCCGCCATGCTCGTTCGCGAGCTGGGAGAGCAACACGGTTTTGCCGATTCCTCTTAGGCCGGTGATGCCCAAGAAATAGCCGCCCTCCTTGGCGATGGTTGAAATGGAATCGTAGGCGAACCGCCTTGTCGGAATCGGCTCTATTTTCTTCATGGCGTCGGCGTGGCCTTCCAGCGCCTTGGTGACGATTGTTGAGGCATCCATGAGAGAATCAGGATGGGAAATAATATAAACGTTACATTTTTGTTACGATAAAGGAGTATTTCGTAACAATTTTGTTACGCCTGGCTTCAGGCCATCGAAAGACTGTTTTTGCCTCTTCTGAGCGCATTTTGTCATATTTGTCATCTTTGTCATATTCAAGGCAAATTCAAGGCAAAATTAGGCGCAAGCGACCCCGGCATGATGGACGACCGAATCGTCGGTCGGACAGATTGCCCTCAAGCGAGCATCCGCGAGCGCTGACGGCATGATCGGCAACCGCAGTTGCCGAGATGCCGACAAGTGAAGCCCGAAGAGCTGAACGCCGGCGGCATGATTTTGAACCCTCAGCTCTCTATAGAAAACAGAACTCGCGTTTGTGTTGTTGGATAATAATCCATAGATTGACACTTACAAAAATAAGCTTGGCGAGGGCGCTTCACTTCTCAGCGCAGCCTCAGGCGTCGTCCAAAGCGATTGGATATATCAAGCGGCGACGAAAGCACGTGCGAAATATTCAGGAGTGGTCCGGGCCTGATTCGGCGCTAGACCATGCCCGAAAGCGAGGCGAGGACGATGATGGCGCCCAGCCCGAACGCCAGATAGGCTAAATTCACGCGCCGGACGATTTTGAGGACCGTGTCGATGGTCAGATAGCCGAAGACGAAGGCGGAGAAGGCCAGCAATAGGCCGTCCCAGAGCGGAAGGGAGGCCAAAGCCCCCCCGCCCAGGCCGATGACGAGTTCGGCCATGAAGATGGTGGGCACGGAGAGCAGGAAGCTCAAGTGATAGCTTGACTCGCTGTCGAATCCGCGCCAGATCAGGCCCGTGATGCTGCTGCCCGATCGCGAGACGCCCGGCAGGATGCTTAAGCCCTGGAGCGCGCCGGTGAGGACGCCGTCCTTCCAGGTGGCGGACGGGGCTTGGCGCACCTTGGCCCCCTTCTGGAAGAACAGGAAAAGGCCGGTGAGCAGCAGGCCGGCGCCCATCAGGGCAAAGAGGATGCTCAGGTCAAGGGTGGGGAAATACTTCTTCTCAAGAAAAAGAAGAGGCATGCCGATGATGCCGGTGAAGAGCAGGGCGGTGAAGAGATAGCCTAATTTCCCGTTTGCATGCGCCCGGATATCCAGGGGCTTTTGCAGGAAGGCCTTGGCGATGTGCCAGATTTCAAGGCGGAAATAGATGAGGGCCGAGAAGATGCTGCCGACGTTGAGATAGAGCAGGATGGGGACGACCATCGAGGGGTCGCCATGCAGGAACTTAAGGTAGACGAGCGTGTCCTGCGTCTTGGAGCTTAACGGGACGGCTTCGGTGACGCCTTGGACAAGGCCCAGGAGGATGATGGATAAGAGGTCCATGAAAGAGAATGGAAAAAAGGATTAATAATGGCTCGCAGGCCTGTGGAGAGTCGTCGGGGCGGAGCACGAGTCTGCACCGGTCGCGCAACTTCCGCCGCTTCGGGCGCGCCCGATGAAGGATGGCGCGCCCCTTGTTTGGGGCAGGGTGTGAAACCGATTCCTTAATATACACTCTAATCTATAATTGATAACAACTCAGGAATCACAATTCTGACTTGGAGAGATGGATATGAAGAAAGAAGTCAGCATTAAACGGGGCGTCGGGATCAGCCGGAAGCCGGACCGCGTCCTGAATGGGAGAATCGAGGAGATCGCCAAAAAAGCCAAGGATATCCAAGACCTGTATTCGTGTGAGTATTACAAGTACAAGGAATGCCTTAAGGGAGTCCAGAATGCGACGAGCCTTTACATCCAAAAACACGGCCCGAAGGAGAACCCGCAGATACGCCAAACCCTGCACGAGCATATCCTGATGGCGCGTACGGACGATTTCAAGCCCTACCGCACGCCCGATGAGATCGTGGATTTCCTGCGCCCGGCCCTTGAATCCGGATTTGAGAGTTGGGAAACCGGCGGAGGGGAAAACCCGGAGCATGTCATCCGAGTCCCCAGCAGCTGGACGATTGAACAGACCCGCGATGCGCTCATGAAGCGGATGCCCTAGACCAGCCTCAAGGCCGAATACATGGAGCGGACCCGCCACAATGGCGGGAATGGAGGGGACTGGGAGAAAAAGATCAAGCCCGAAAAAGGCCGGGATTTCGCCCATCCGCTGGTCGGCCTCGCCCTGTTCGGGAAAACGAAAGATGTGCTCGAACTGGGGGATCTGGCGCGCAGGCTCAAACTCTCCTTGGAGCTTGAGGTGCCGACCGCGGCGGCCATCCTGCTCTTCTGCTTCGAGCACGGGGCCGAGGACGAGAAGAGATTGGCGACTTTGTTGTGGGCTTCGCTGTCGGGCAAGCCCGAGTTGGCCCGCCTTGTCAGCGATTACCTCGATGAGAACGGGAAGGGGAAACTGGGTATTTGCGCGGCATTTGATGCAGGATTTTAAAGCTATGCCGACAAATGGATACGGTTCGAAAAAAACAGCCAAGCTTATCCTAAGAGAATGATTGTGTTCGCGATTTAGCTGAATTCTTGTTCGGGATTTTGGCGAAACGGTGATACCATGAGCGAAGAGAGGGTGAGGGAGATTATCGCACTTATGGATCTCGTCGTCGAGGACACGAGCGTGCCCAAGAACATCCGCAAAGTGGTGGACGAGTCGCGGGGCGCGCTCAAAACCCATGACGAGCTGTCCACGCGCCTGTCCACGGCCGTGCAGTCGCTGGTGGGCGTGAGCGAGGACATCAACATGCCCATGCACGCGCGCACGCAGATCTGGACCATCCTCTCCGCGCTCGAATCCATCAAGACGGACGAGACGGGCGGGGCGGCGCCGGAATAAGGACTTGTTTTTTAGGCCGGCCGGCCGCTCATCGGCGGCCTTATGAATTTTCGCGCCGATAAGGGGACGGATGAAAGAGGATGTCGAAAGGCTTTATGCCTCCAATGTGCGCCTCGCGATTGAGGCCTACGACTTGCTGCTGCTTAAAGAGGTGAGCGAAGCGGCCATGCGCAAGCTTCTGGCCACGGCCGTGCCGGTGCTCTCTCTGGCCGACGTGCAGGGCATCCTGTCGGAGACGGACAAGATCCCGATGCCTAAAGTCGTGTACCGGGCCAAGGAGGCGGCAGAGGCGAAGGGCGCGCCGCAAATCGGACGGGAGATAAGACCTGCGCCGAAAGAAGATGAGGGAAAAGCGGCTGGCGCGCTGATGGCCCAAGGTTCGGCGCCGGCGGAGAAACCGAAGATGCCTGCCGTTCCGAACCCAAGCATGCCTTTTATCGCCACGGCTCGGGCCGAGAAAACAGAAACGGAAGGGGAGAAACCCCCCGGGACGAAAGTCGCGGTCGAGGTGGCGCGGCCCGCCCAATTCAAGCCCAGCGCCAAGGACTATTCGCCCAAAATAACGATTCACGAGCATCGGGACGTGTCCGGCCAGTCGAGGTGCATCGGCTCGGTCGAGGATTTCGTGGGCTATTTCCGAGACCGCTACGAGCGGGAGGCGGCGATATTGCACGGCCACCCGACCAACATGCCCCGCATGCGCACCGACCAGCTCTCCTCGAATCTGGGGCAGAACGCGCGCATCATCGTCATGATCTCGGACAAGCGCATCACCGAGAAGGGGAACCTCTGGCTCGAGGTCGAGGACGAGAGCGGAAGCGTCAAGGCGTTCGTCTCCGCGCGCGAGCCGGTGTTCAACGTGGCCAAGACGGTGCTAAAAGACGACGTGGTGGCGCTCGACGGCAAGATGATGCCGAACTTCTTCGTGGCCAAGGCGATCACGTGGCCCGACATCCCCGTGGTGCGCCAGAAGCCCAAAGTGGAGGAGGATCTGGCCATCGCCTACCTCTCCGACATCCATGTCGGGAGCCGGTACTTTCTGGAGAAGCCGTTCAAGCGCTTCATCCGCTGGCTCCACGGCGAGGAGGGGCAGGAGGAACTGGCCGGAAAGGTCAAGTACGTCATCGTGGCCGGCGACGTGGTGGACGGCATCGGCGTGTACCCCTCGCAGGAGAAGGAGCTGACCATCACCGACATTTACGAGCAGTACGCCGAATTCGACCGGATGGTGGAGAGCCTGCCCGACCACGTGGAGGTCATCGTCTCGCCCGGCAATCATGACGCGGTGAGGCGCGGCGAGCCCCAGCCCATCATCCCCATGGACCTGATCAAAACGGATGTGAAGAAAATCGGCTCGCCCTCGAGCCTGGACATCGAGGGGCTGCGCCACCTCGTCTACCACGGCACGTCGCTGGACTCCATCATCGCCAACATCGGCGGGCTGTCGTACGCCAAGCCCGAGGGGCCGATGCTCGAGATACTCAAGCGGCGGCACCTCTCGCCCATCTACGGCGAGAACCTCATCGTGCCCGAGCTCAAGGACTACATGGTCATCGACGACGAGCCGGATGTGATGCACATGGGGCACGTGCACAAGAACGCGGCCATGAAATACCGGGGGACGCTCATGATCAATTCCGGCACCTTCCAGGAGCGCACGGACTTCCAGGTGAGGATGGGCCACATCCCCTCGCCGGGCATCGTGCCGGTGCTCGAGCTCAAGAGCGGCCAGCTCTCGCACATCAAATTCCTGGAGGACAAGATATGAACGGGATCGACAACGCGCCGGAGAAAGAAGGCTCGCCGGCAGCGGATCCGCCAAAGAATGCCGGCTCGAACG
>JAHFEC010000052.1 GCA_023248665.1 Microcaldota archaeon
CGATTGGCGACGGGACCGTCCACCCCCTCCTGCCGCCGGCGCACATCCTTCTGCCCAGCTCGCCATCCGAAAAAGACATCCAGCTTCCCGCACCCTCTTACAAGCCTCTCCCGTCCGCCCGTATCCCGCAGGAGGCGCCCAAGAAGAAATCCGGCGGGTTCCTGTCCGGGCTGTTCTCATCGTCTAAGAAAACAAGGGCGGGCGAAGGAAAGCCCGATCTTCCCTCGTATTCCCTCTCTGCCGGCCAGACCCGGCCGGATGTTTCGCAGACGTCGTCCATGCCTCGGATCGAGCCGTCCACATTATCGACTTCATCCATGCCTCAAACCAAGCCAGGCATCCTGCCGATCCCGCCCGCCTCCTCGACCAAGCCGTTTGTCTCCTCCATGCCGCCCAAGCCGCCTTCGCTTCCGTCCGCTTCTTTGCCGCATCCGGCATCCTTCTCATCCACCTCGGCTCTGCCTTCATCCGTTCCCGCGCCTCCGCTCCCGCCGTCCAAGCCATCGGATTCCAAAGAGGAGGACGTGCTTTCTCTCCTGATCAAGGGAAGCAAGCCCCATCCCAAATCCGGCTCCAAGCCCGCTCCCTCTCCATCCGGCCAGCCCCCGGCTCCGCCGAAAAAGCCGGATTCATCCTCTGCGGCCGGCCCCTCCGAATCGGTGTCCGGACCGGGCGAAGAGCCGGGGTTCTCAAAACCCCTATTTACTCCGACCATCAAGCCCGCTTCCGAGTTCAAGTCCGGCATCGCGTCCAAGGGCGCCGCCGGTTCCCTATTCGGCAAGCCAACCTCCCCCGCGCCGAATCTCCCAGGCAGCAGGGCCGGTTCCGTCGCCCCGCAAAAAGAGAAGGGGCCTTCGTTCCTGTCTGCATTGTTCAAGCCAAAATCAAAACCGCCTTCGCTGGACACCGAAGCCTATGCCTTCAAGCGGGGCGTGAACATCATCGTGCGCGACGAGCCCGCGCCTTCGGGATTCCCATCCTCGAAATTCCAAGCCAAGCCCGCAAAGGCCAAGATGCCGGAGATCAAGCCATCCTCGCCCGTTCCCCATTTCGAAGCCAAGCCCGTCGACACCAAACCAGCTCCGCGATTCGTGCCCGCATCTGAGTTCAAGCCCATCGACACCAAACCGGCTCCAAAAGAAGAGGTCCGTCCATATTCCAAACCGTCGGGCCTTTCCGGCCTGTTCGCTCCAAAACAAAAACCGCCTTCGCTGGACACCGAAGCCTATGCCCTCAAGCCGCGAGTGAAGCTCGTGGTGCATGAAACGTTCACACCGGCCGAATCTTCCGGGCCCAAGCCGCCTGAAAAATCCCAGCTCCGGCCCGCGCCCGCCAAAGAATCCATATCGCATGAAGAATCCATGCCGCACGAAACGCCCATCCACGCTCCCGTGGTCGAGAAGAAACCCGCGTTCCTTCCCACTTTGTTCAAGCCAAGACCGCTCGACGCGAAATCCGCACCCAAGATCGAGCCAACGCCCGTTCCGAAAATCAAGGCCGAACCCGTGTCTAAGAGCGAGCCCAAAATCCGGCCCATCCTGACGAAGGAAGTCAAGCCGGTCGCGCCTCCCGTTCCGATGCCGGTCTCCCAACCCGAGCCGAAGCTTTCGAAGATGCCGGCGCAACCGCCATTGCCCGCGCCCGAGCCGGCCCCTTCAATATTCTCGCAAATGTTCTCTCCAAAGCCGCTGAACCTCAAGTCGGCCCAAAAGATCAATCTTCCCAAAATCGGTTTCGTGCCGAGCGGCCGTCCCTCCCTGACGTTTGCCAAGAAGCCGGCCAAGCCCGAAGCCGCTGCCAAAGCAGAAACCATTCACGAGCCGGAAGTGATGTTCAAGCCCGCGTCCAAGCCCGAAATCCGCGCCCCCGTTGTCGTGCAAACCGAGTCCAAGGCGGAAGCGTTTTTCAAGCCCGCGCCAACGCCGAAAGCAAAGGCTTCCATCGTTTCGAGCAAGCCCTTGCAAGTCAAGCCCGCCCCGAAAGTCGAGTTCAAACCCGTTGCCGCCCCGAAGGCCGAGCCCAAGCCCGAAATGGTACTGCCCAAGCCTGCTCCCGAATCCGGGCCGTCCCACTTCAAAATCGAGCCCGCCTCATCCAAGCCCGCTCCGTCTGAGGCCCACGGTTCCGAATTCGGCCCAGATACCCTGCGCGAGGAGCCCTCGCTCATCAAGGGCCTGCTGGGCGCGCTGGCCGGCGAAAAGAAGGCGCCTCCCGAGCCCAAGCACGTCGAGCCGTCTGTCTTGTCTGACGGGGAGCCCAAGCCCGTCTCCAAGAAAGAAGCCCCGTCTCCCGACCTGCGCCCGCTCAAAGAAGGCCTGCCCGTCTCCAGCCGCACGCCTCCCGCCGTGTCCCTTCAGCACGAGGAAGAGGAGGTCATCGCGCAACCCATCTTTGTCAAGAAGGGAGAGCTGCCGGTTCATTTTGCCCTGCCCGCCCCGGGCGCGAAAGGCAACGAATCCAAGATTTCCCCGCCCGATTCCGGCAAGGGCGGTCCGGCTTCACATGGCAAGTCCGCGCGCGTCGAGAAGGGCGGAAAGGATTTATTCAAGTTCAAATCCCGGCGCGAGATATCCGAAGCCAAGGACGAGTCCGGGCGGTACGCCGAGCCCGAGGAGGGCAACGCCCGCCCGATGGCCATTCCCGAAAAGTTCGAGGTCGGCCCCCGCTCCGAGGCCATCCCGTCTTCGCTCGTGCTCGACGAGGGTTCCATTGACCGGCTCAAGCCTGCCGACATGCCGGCGGCGCATGCGTCCGTGCCGTCCGGCAAGCCCTACATGCTCGAGGCCGTGGATCCGCGCGAGTTCAACGTGTATTACCGCAAGGACATGGAGCTGCCCCGCTTCCTGCCGGCCGAATGCGACCGCTACTTCTCCTCCGCCACCCTCGAACAGAAGAAATTCCTGCACGCCCTGCGCGCGGAGCAGCTCTACTGGCGCTACAAGGGCGAGCCGGACGGGAGCGCCGGCCAGCGCAAGTGCGAAGCCGAGTTCATGGGCCAGCTTGAGAATTCGAGCGCCGAGCAGCGCATCGCCATCGAGTTGGCCATCAACCTCACCAAGGGCATCAAGGCCATCGAGATATTCACGGACGCCCGCGCCGACCCCAAGGACGCCAAGGAGGCCTACTCGATCTACGTCTCCCTCATCTCGGCCCATCCGGGCGTCAAGCCCGTCCTGTTCTACCTCGCCGGCCGCTTGGGCATGAAACGCGCCTATCAGCCCAATTCGCTCGAGCCTTCGCGCCCGTTTCTGGACATGATCTCGCGCTCGGACGACGAGCTGCGCGACGCCGTCTATGCCCACCGCGCCGCCTTCTTCGACCGGCTCATGAATTCCGGCTCAGCCAGCTCGGCCCTGCGCCAGTGGGCGGCCGACCGCTACGCGCGCATCCTCATGGCCCGCCCGCAGGTATCCTCCAAACTGGACCACTACCTCAAGGTGCATCAGGGCCTCGAGATGTTCTTCTCCTCGATGGAGACCCGCACGCCCGACCAGCAGAGTGCCCTGCAGGAGGAATGGATGCGCCTCATCAACAACCACGCCCCGACCCGGGTGGTGGTGTATTACCTGCTCGCCAACATCTTCTCCCGCCCGCCGTACGTGTCCGCGCTCTGGCGCACCGTGCTTGAGCGGCCCATGAATGCGCGCGCCGGGGGGAAGAAATAAAGAGGGAAAACGGACGGATGCGCATCGTGGAATGACCGCGACGCCGTCCAGTCCGGCGGATGAATCGGATGAATACCGAAGCACGGCCGAACGCACCGGACCCAGTCCGGCGGATGAATCGGATGAATACCGAAGCACGGCCGAACGCACCGGACCGGATGCACGGGCAGACAAAGGCATTAAAATCCTAACACGGTTTGTATCTTCGAGAACGGGGGGTTCGCATGGCTGATTTACCGAAAAACACGACTCCGGAAAGCCCCGCCAGCCTGATGGAAGGCGGTGCGGGCGCGCACGACGGCGGCAAGGAGATCGAGTCCTACATCTTCGACAACGAGGGCATCCAGGTGATGACCCGCATCGTCTATTACACCGACGATTTCGTGCTCCACTACGAGCTGTCGGTGCGGGGCCTGACCGAAGGCACGCGCCTCATGCTCAACGCCCTGCGCGGCGAGCTCATCACCACGGTCAAGCTCGACATCACCGACATCATGGACCCGCGCAAGCGCGACGAGGTGCGCAAGAAATTCGAGTCGCGCGCCCTTCTCCTGCTCTCCAAGGAGTTCCCCCAGCTCTCGGAGTCGGACAAAAAGGTGCTGGTCACCTACCTCATCCACAACTCCTTGGGCCTGGGCGAGCTCGAAGCCCCGCTCCACGACGACAAGCTCGAAGAGATCGTCATCAACTCCAGCCGCGAGCCGGTATGGATCTACCACAAGAAATACGGCTGGTGCAAGACCAACATCGTGGTCAAGTCCGAGGACGCGATCTACGACTACGCGGCCATGATCGGCCGGCGCATC
Source organism: Microcaldota archaeon (assembly GCA_023248665.1). Classification (GTDB taxonomy): domain Archaea; phylum Micrarchaeota; class Micrarchaeia; order Anstonellales; family Anstonellaceae; genus CAIXYX01. The sequence continues at coordinate 4,472 of JAHFEC010000052.1, forward strand.
GGCAAGCAGATCAACGTGCTCAACCCGCTCATGGACGCGCACCTCTCGACCGGCGAGCGTGTCAATGCCACGCTGTTCCCCGTGTCGGCGTTCGGCAACACGCTCACGTTGCGCAAATTCTCCAAGAACCCATGGACGCTCCCCTACCTCATCGAGCTCAACTGCATCTCGCCGGAGGTGTCGGGCCTCATCTGGCTGTGCATCCAGAACGAGATGAGCCTGCTCGTCTCGGGCGGCACCGGCGCGGGCAAGACCAGTTTCCTCAACGCCATCTCCTGTCTCATTCCGGCCAACCAGCGCGTCATCTCCATCGAGGACACGCGCGAGCTGACGCTCCCGACCTTCCTGCAATGGGTGCCCATGACCACGCGCGAAGCCAACGCGGAGGGCAAGGGCGAGGTGGGCATGCTCGACCTGCTCGTCAACAGCCTGCGCCAGCGCCCGGACCGCATCATCGTCGGCGAGGTGCGCAAGCAGCGCGAGGCCGAAATCCTCTTCGAGGCCATGCACACCGGCCATTCGGTGTACGCCACCCTGCACGCCGACAACGCCGAGGAGACCATCACGCGCCTGACCACGCCGCCCATCTCCATGCCGCGCGAGACGCTCGATTCGCTGGCCGGCATCGTGGTCCAATTTAGGCACCGGCGCCTGAACATCCGGCGCACGCTCGAATTCGCCGAGGTGCAGCGCGGCGGCGACGTCAACACGCTGTATCGCTGGGACGTCAAGTCCGACCGGCTCAACGAAGTGGGCAAGATGTCCAGCCTCGCGAACACGCTGGGCCTCTACTCGGGCCTCACATCCAAGGAGATCGACAGCGACGTCGCCGAGAAGGCGCGGATCATGAACTGGATGTCCAAGAAGCGCTACCGCGACGTCAACTCCGTCGGCTCCATCGTCTCGCACTATTACATGAACCCCGAAGAGATCTTGGATGCAGCCGACAAGAACGCCAACTGGGTGTTCGGTGTATAAGTGGGCACGCGAGGTTTTGAGCCATGATATTCGCGGTCGGCTCTTCGGACGGGGGCGAATTCCCGGACCTCTCCAGCAGCGGCGCGCCGAAAGGCCCGCCTTCCCGGACCCGTCCGCGCGCGCGCAAAGGCGCATCCGCCCAGCCGGGCTTTGATCCCGTCCCGCCCGGCGCATCCGCCCGCCCTCCGGCCGGCTCTTCCCAACTGCCCTATTCCACCGCCGTCCCTTCGCCCTCTTTTTCGGCCCTCGTGGCCGATGCCAAGTCGATCGAGAAGCGCGCGCCGGCCGAATCCGACGCCTCCCTTCCCGCGCTCTCGCCCGGGAACGCCGTCACGGTGGGCGCCTACGATGCGCGCCTCAACGAAACGACCTTCTTTGAAGCCGGCGTGCTGGCCCGAAAAATCGAGAACCCGAACGCTTCCGTGCTGGCGCGCGATTCCTCCCGCGCCGCCCGCTCCGAGCCCGATTCGGACGTTCCATCCGCCGACGCCGGCCCGGGCCGCGGCCCTTCCGCCCCTCTTTCCGTCGTCTCCACTCCCTTGCGGGCCGAGTCCATGCTCACGCCCGATTCGCACTCATCGGCGTATTCTTCTCCCGGCCCGGCGGCCGGTCGGCCGAGTCCGGGCATCTCTTCTTTCAAGCCGGCTTCCGCTTCGGCCGCTTCTCCTCCGCGCCCTCCTCCCTCCGCCCCGCCCGCATCGCCGCCGGACGAGCCCGAGGGCGAATCCTCAGGAGACGGCCGCCCGAGCGCGCGCGTCGGCGGGGCGTCATCCTCCAAGCCGCACGAGAGAAGCGCGCCGCCTCCCCTCCCTCCGTCAAGAAGGGCGCCATCCTCTCCATCCCCTGCGGATTCCTCTCCGTCTTCCCCCGGGAATATCTATTCGTTTTCCTACGGCGCGCGCACCGTTTCCGATCCATCCAAGACCATGCGCGCCGAATCCGGCGCGCCTGCCGCGAAACCGAATCTCTTAACGGGCGCGGATGAATCGTCCGAAGGCTCTGCGATTTATCAGGCCGAGCGCGCCCGCTCCCCGACCATCCTCACTTCCTCTTATGCCTCTAGCCGTTCGGCCATCAAGCCCCTGCCGTCCGCGCCCGCCGAATCCCAAGAAACAGAATCCAAGGCCAATCCATCGCCCGATTTTTCTCGCTCGCCTCGCGTCAAACCCGCACCCGTCGAAGCGATAGAGGACGAGCCTGCGCCGGCGCCCACCACTCCAAGAATTCTCATCAAGCCCGCACCCGTCGAAGCGATAGAGGACGAGCCTGCGCCGGCGCCCACCACTCCAAGAATTCTCATCAAGCCCGCACCCGTCGAACCGACGGAAGATGAACCCGCGCCGGCGCCATCCGCCCAAAAAATCCGCGAAAAATCCGCCCACATCAATGTCGCGCGCTTGCCGGATTCCTCCGGGCCGGCATCCAAGCATTCGAGGCCGCCGCCGAAATCCGGGCGTTCCGAATCCATCCCGCCCGTTTCGAAATCGCCATCCGCCTCCCGTCCGGCGCGCGCGCCTTCGCCGGCAGAATCCGGCGGGTCCGCTTGGGGTCCGTCGCCTTCCATCTCCAGTATAGCTGCGCGCATCCGGCCCATCTATGCGGGTGCCCGCGCCGAGCCGCCTCCCGGCGCGGACGATTCGGATGCGGACGATTCCGGCGTTCGCGGCCCCGCTCCATCTTCCTCTACGCTTGAGGAAGAAACTCAAAAGGCGCCGCCGAAATCGTCGGCTCCCCCTCCATCTCGCAATCCATCCTCATCGGGCCGTTCGGCCCGATCCGCGCGCCCGCGCGCCCAGCCATCTTCGCCGCTCGAACCGGCACCGGCTTCTTCGACGCGCAAGCGCGCCCGGCCATCTTCGCCGCTCGAACCGGTGGCGGAGCCAACCCCAGTTTCCGCCATCTCGTCCGCCCGCCCGAAGCACAAGCCAACCCGGCCGGCTTCTTTGGCGCGCGAAGTGTCTGCCCGCATTCCATCTGCGCATTCATCCCGCAAATCCCTTCCAAGGGTATTTCCATCCCCATCCGCTCCCCATGACGTTCCTCCCGATTACGGGTCCGCGGAAGGCTCCCAAGAAGAGGCGGAGTCGCCGCCCGTCGGCCCGTCAGAGCGCCTTTTATCATCCGACGAAGAAGAGCCTTCGGATGAAGAGAAGCGCAATCCCATCAGCGAGTTGGAGAGCGCGGCGCACGATCTGCAGGAGGCGCTCAAATCTTCGCAGGTTTCGGTTCCCGCGCAAGACGTCGCCTCGCCCGTTCCTCCCGCTTCGTCCTCCTCCTCCGCACGCCTCGCCCCGCCCGCAGAGCCGCCAGCGTCCCCTTCCGCAGCAGGCGCTGTCCCGCCCTCCGAGCCGGCACCGTCCCCTTCCGCAGCAGGCGCTGTCCCGCCCTCCGAGCCGGCACCGTCCCCTTCCGCAGCAGGCGCTGTCCCGCCCTCCGAGCCCGTTTCC
>JAHFEC010000135.1 GCA_023248665.1 Microcaldota archaeon
CGGCGGACTGCTCAACGTGTCCGGCCACGATCTGGCCAAAACCTATCCGGTCCCGATCACCATGGAGCTGGACGGCCAAACGGTCCCGGTGGCCCATGCCCTCTACAAGTATGACGCCGAAGGAGAGAAGTTCGTCCTGACGAACGTCCAATCCGACGCGAAGCTCCTCCAAACCCTTCTCAAGAAGAACGAGGTCAATCTCTTCCAGTGCTCGACCACGGACCAATACGGCGCGCCGACCGAGTTCTTCAGCCTCTCAAAAAGCGGCCAGCGACAAGACTTTGACGGCCTGAAGGTCAGCGGGGACTTCGGCCAGATTTTCCTGCTCGCCGACATGGATTCGAGCCGCAAGGACGAGGTCAACCAGAGCCTCTCGCCCTACCTCTCCGCCCTCTCCCCGTGGCAGTTCAAGGTGGGGGACAAGGAGTACAATTTCAAGGTGCGCGAGGGCCCCGACTCCGGGCCCAATCACCGGCAGATCATCCTGAGCTACCCTCTCTCGGACGGTCGCACGGTGGATTTGTATCAGGCGACCGAGAGCGGCAGCGGCCTATGGGACGTCGTCCCGATCCCGTCGGCCGATTTCGACAAATTCCTGCAGGACATCTTCCAGCCCCCGGTGAAATCCTCGTCGTTACTGAACCAGTATTTCCAATCCATCCCGCAACGCAATGACGGTTTTGGGGGCCGGTTTGCCTGAAGCGGGGATCCCTATGTTCGTCCACCTTCTCTTTCGCTCCCGGCAAGATTCCCAAGACCCGGCGGCCGGCTTTGACTGGAAAACCAACAAGAGCAACCTGCGCTCCAAATCATTCGAGCAGCGCCTGAGCGCCGCGCAAGCCATAGCTGCCTATTGCGCCAAGCAGGGCCCCCGCGCCCAAGATGAGGTCGAGGACGGCGTGCAGATGATCATCGACTCGGTTTTTTACCGCAAGATGGATGCGGCCGGAATCCGCGAGGAGCTCGTCACCCCCCTGAACGGCCCCGACCCGTTGCTCACACCGGCCCAGGCCGCCCGGTTGCTGGCGCTCTCTTATCAGGCCTCGGCCGGCATCCCTGATCTGGCGCAGGGCACGCTGGACTATATCAAGAGCCTCCCGTCCGATCCGGCCGCTGGCGCGCGAGCGGATTTCGTGAAAGCGGTCGTCGATGAATTCAACCGCCTGGTTCTCATCCAGCTCAAGCCGGTTCCGAACCCGCATAAAAAGGAAGATGAAAAAAAGGGCCCGCCCGCATCCGAGGTGCCGAAAGAACAGGACGAGGTCAAAGGCGAAAAGGGGGGCCCCATAGGAACAGCCATCCTTCCGCCCGGCCCGCCGCAATTATTGACGGATGATAAGGTAAAAGCGCTATCTTCCGAAGGCGCCGTCCCGCGCGAAGAAGCCGGCGCCGCCTCGGCCGGCGCGCAAGACGGGGTGAAAAACAAAACCGGGCCAAGCGAAGGGGCCGGCGCGTCGGACAAGAAAACGGCTCCCGAAGTGGAGCTTACCCCTCCGATCGAACTGAAGCCATTCGATCCGCAACCCATGCAGTCCATCCTCAAGCCCGTCCGTGATCCGGCCCTCTTTTCCACGGACGAGGACTACAAGCTTCGCAAGCAGGCGGCCAAGGACTTGGCCGCCTTCTCCCAGGCCAACAAGGATCCGGCATCAGCGCTGGCGTTCGCCAAGCAAATCGTGGATGGTGCCTTCTCGGTCGGCCCTTCCGGCGATCTCATCGTCTCGGTCCGCTCGAAAAGCAAGAAGACCACGACGGGCCGGCTGGTGGAGATGTGCATGCTCGCCCGCGAATGCGTCAAGGACCAGCCCGCGCAGGCCGCCGCCCTGCTGGATTATCTGGACCAGCAATACGGGGACGCGTTCCGCCCGTCCGCAAGCGAGGACGGGATTACCCGGCGCCAGCAGGTACGCGTCGGCATCCTGGCCTTCGGCATCGAACTGCTCAGGCAATATTCGGACTATGTGCGCCTGGCCGCCGGCCAGAAACCTGAAAATCTCTCCAGCCTCACCAACCCTGCCGCGAGCGTTGCGCAGGCGCAGGCCTGGCTGGATGCGAACGCGTCCTGTCTTGAGCCCATCCTTCGGACCGTGCTCAAGACCGCCGGATTGGGGACCCTCAATCTCTCCGAAACAGCGGATGCGGCGCTTCTGCGCGCCGAGGCCACGGACGCGTTGCTGGACCTGCTGCGGGCGGGAACCCCGGCCCAATGCGTGCTCGGCGCCGAAGCCCTCGCGTCGTTGTCTTATGCCGACGGGACCCGCTCCGTGCGCGACGTGGTCGGGACCATTTTCCAGACTTTGCAAGCGCGCTCGGCCGGCAGCGCGGGCGGCGCGCTCAATCCGGCCCAGCAGCGCTCCCTTCTTTCGGCCGCCCTCCGCCTCGATATGCGTTCGGAGCCGTCCGAGCGGCTCATCGCCCTCCCCGGCGCGCTCGAATACGATGCGGATTCGTCCAGATACGCGATCGAAAAAGACCCCATCGGGGCCCTAAGCTGGCTATCCGGCCGTCCGGACCTGCTGGTGCATGCCCTCATGGTGAGCGCCTCTTATGTGCCCGCGCCGATGTTCGGGATTCCGGCCGAGGCTGTTGTATCATCCGATGTCGTGTCCATGGACCCGGCAGCCACCGGCCTGTTCCTCGATCTTTTGTACAATTCAGTCCAGTCCGCCCTGTCCGGCCAGAACCCCAAAGCCTTGGCCGATTTCGGCAACGACCAGAGCATCAGCGAAGGCTGCCTGCCGCCTTGGGACCACCAGGCTCTCTCCAGCCTCTATCCCAAACTCCTGGGCCGGCTCCGCGCCGATAGCCTTAAATACGGTCAGACGGAATTAAGCGACAAGGCATATGACTAT
>JAHFEC010000136.1 GCA_023248665.1 Microcaldota archaeon
CCCTTGAAGGCGCTAGGCCAAAAGATGTCTTAGGCAACCATCTGCCCAAGGCCACTTAAGTCTTTCGCATTTGACCGGACTTTGCTACCCCTGCGATAGTTCTTATCACGGATGGAATTAAAAAAGCGACCTCATCTGCCAGAATGTTTTTGCGCTGAAGCGATTTTTTTGCACATGGATAATTCGTGTATTCATAAAAATGGCTCGACCGGACTTTGCTACCCCTGCAAGAAGAGAGGCGCAAAAGAAGTTTATAACCCCTATTCCCATCGCTCGAGGTTGGCGAATATCCTCCGACCGCGCACGGAGAGGCGATACAGCCGTCTGCGCCCGTCTATGCGCAACTTCACCAGCCCGGCCGAGAACAGCACCGAGAGGTGCTGCGAGACCGCCGGCTGCGAGACGCGCACCTTCTTGGGCAACTCGCAGGCGCACATCTCTCCCTGCCGGATTCTCATGAGGATGCTCAGGCGCGTCGGGTCGGCCAGAGCGCGCAGGGCATTGAGTATGGCCTTCTTCATCATATAAGTTTCTACTTATATATTTAAAATGCTTGCCGCCCATATCCATCCGGTGCGTCTGTGGATTTGTTGCAATCGTTTTCCGACTGGCTGGTGTATGGGCTGGCGCGCCTGCCGGCCGGCGGGCGCTTGGCGGACGTGGCGGACTACTTTGTTTATGACTCGCTCAAAGTGCTGCTCCTGCTGGCCGTGATGATATTCATGGTCTCCATCCTGCGCACTTTCATCAGCCGCGAGCGCGTGCGAAAGTGGCTGGGCGGGCGGCGCGAGGGCGTCGGGAATCTGCTGGCCGCGCTTTTGGGCATCCCCACCCCGTTCTGCTCCTGTTCGGCCGTGCCGCTCTTCATCGGATTTGTGCGCGCGGGGGTGCCGCTGGGCGTCACCTTCTCCTTTCTTGTGGCCTCTCCCATGATCAACGAGGTGGCGCTCGCGCTGCTCTTCGGGCTGTTCGGCTGGCCGGTGGCCCTGCTCTACGTGATAAGCGGATTGGTCGTGGCCGTGGGCGCCGGGCTCATCATCGGGCGGCTCCATCTGGAAGGGGAATTGGAGCCTCTGGAGGCGAAAGAGGCGCGTTTGTATTTCAAGAAGGTGAAAATGGACTGGCGCCAGCGCCTCGAGTTTTCCAAGGAACAGACGACCCATTTGCTGGGGCAAGTCGGGCCCTACGTGCTGGCCGGAGTCGGACTGGGCGCGCTCATCCACGGCCTGGCTCCTACGAGATGGCTGGCGGGCGTGGCCGGGCGCGACAATCCGTTCGCCGTGGCGGTGGCCGTGCTGGTGGGCGTGCCTCTCTATTCCAACGCGGCCAGCACCATCCCCATCGTGCAGGCGCTCATAGACAAGGGCATGGCCATGGGCACGGCGCTCGCTTTTATGATGAGCGTCACCGCTCTCTCGCTGCCCGAGATGATGATCCTGAGGCGCGTGATGAAGCCGAAGCTGCTGGCCATCTTCATCGCCATCCTCGCGCTCTCGTTCATCCTGGTGGGCCTGCTCTTCAACTCCCTGATAGGATGAGAAAACCGGGTTTATCCCATTTTCGGCTCTCTTATCTTCCTTCCGAACGCCAGATACCCAGTATGCATCAATCCCACGTTCGCGGGCCGCACGCCCGCCTCGCGCACCAAAATCTCGCGCAAATTGCACTCGATACAATACCAGTCGCCAAATCCGTTGGCCTGCCCCGCGAGCACGAACGCCTTAAGCTGCTCGGCGTGCGGCAGATACCCCACCAGCGCGCCGCCCTCCTTTAGCGCGGCGGCGGCATGGGGGACGGCCTTGTCCGAATCCGCGAAATCCAGGCAGACCAGATCCGCCTCCTTCTCGTCGAATCCGTCTTTGATGACGTCCCGCATCCGAACCTCGACATTCTCCAGCCCAATCCGCTTGGCATTTCCCTGCGCAATCTTGGAAAATTCCTCGCGCATCTCGTAGCTCACCACTTTCTTCGCGATGCGCCCAAGCTGGACGGCCAGCCATCCCGAGCCCGCGCCGGCGTCGAGCACAAGGCTCTCCTTGCCGACGCCCGAGAGCGCGGCGATCATGCCGAAATCCTTGGGCAATATGACGGCCGGGCCGCGCTTGAGTTTGGAGGCGTGCGCCGGCCAGCGCACGGAATTGCTTTCCTGCATTCTTTGTTTTTTGGACATAAGAATCCTCCATGAATAGTTTGTTTTTTTGTTTGCGATTTTGATTTGCTTTTTGTTTGCGATTTTGATTTGCTTTTTGTTTGCGATTTTGATTTGCTTTTTGTTTGCGATTTTGATTTGCTTTTTGTTTGCGATTTTGATTTGCTTTTTGTTTGCGATTTTGATTTGCTTTTCCGTCTCATTGCGGCACGTTGTTTGCGGGCACCACGCAAGGCCCCCAGCCCGTGCCGCACGAATCGCATATGCTCACGCCGAACGAGCAGGCATTGAGGTCGCAGGGCACTTGCCTTCCCGGCCGGCAAATCCTCGCGAGGCTTTGGCAGTCCGGCCACAATCCGTCATGGCACGTCTGCACCCCCGGGCATCCGTTTGGCATCGGACAGGCGCGGTTCGAGCCGGAGGAACATTCGGGCGGCTGGGCATTGAATTCAAGGTGGGCCGAGCATCCGGCGCCGGACGCCTGCACGAAATTGTCCCCGTTCTGCGCCACCAGCAGCACGGAAAGCGTATCGCCCTCCAGCGCGAGGTCGCGGGCGATGACCTGTCCGTTGTGCATGACCTGCAACAGGCTGCCCCGGGCGCAGTTCCCAGCGTAAATATCCGCATTCACCGTCTGTCCGCCGACCGCGCGGTCCGCCGAAAG
>JAHFEC010000137.1 GCA_023248665.1 Microcaldota archaeon
CCCGACTCCGGCACCCAACCAGTCATACACCACGCCGTCTTCGAATCAGACGACAAACCCGGCCTGCACGCCCACGCGGACATGCACCGGCTGGAACGCCTGCGAAGCCATCGGGACCCAGACGCGCGCCTGCACGGACAGCCATAACTGCGCCACGAGCACCGGCAAGCCTGTAGAGAGCCAGACGTGCGATTATGCCAACCCGGCGGACGCGAACGCCAATGCCAACAACGGCGCGGCGGCCGGACAGAACCAGCAGCCCGCCGGAGCCGCGAACGCCCAACAGGCCGGACTGCTGATCGGCGGAGGCATCGGCCTGCTCGTCGTCGCAGTGGTGGTCATCGCCATCATCGGCGCGGGCATCTATTTCGTGACGAGGAAGGGCAAGAAAGGGCTCTGAAGCCCTTTCTTATATTTTTCTTTTTTTCATTTCTCTTTTTTATTTTGACAAACGATTAGGTGATAAAGCTGGCCTCACTCTTGGATGCTAGACTGGGATTACTCGCCCTTTTTTTGTGCATTATCGCAGGCGCGGGCGCCATCCGCGCGCAGGACGCATCCCCCCGCGCATGCGCGCTGAATCTATCCTTGCACACCAATGACACGATGGATTTCATCGCCTTGAACGCCAGCACGCCCGATGCCGGCGCGATGGGTGGAGCCGTGGGACCGGTTTATCTGGTGCGCGTGAACGGACGGCCGTTCGCCATGCTCCGCGATGACTGCGCGCAGATCAGCGACGAGCCGGCCGTTTGGGAATACCTGATGCGCTATGAGGGGCAGGGAAAAGCGGTCGATGATGCCCAAGCGGCGGGCGGGCGGATGCACGGGCAGGTGCTGGCCTTGGCCGAGGTGCGAAAAAACGGGCAGGAAGCCGAATGCGGCAGGCTCACCGGGATGGACATCCACCCGTGCGATTCGTTCGACACCTGCCAATACGCGTGCTATTCGGTCACCTCGTATTGCTATCCGATCGCCTTGGGGGCGGGACGGGAATTCGTCAACGCACTCTGGGGATATGCCAACACCAGCCGGCGCTTGGATGAGGCGGTGCGAAACGAGAGCGTGGAATACGAGGCGCTGGCCGATGGATTCGAACCGGCCGCGCTGGCCAGATACGGGCTGTCCGAGCGCGAAGTGAACAAGGCGGCCGGCCGGATGCTCCAAAGCGCCCTCATCAACTGGATATGCCAAGAGCCGGATTTTGACATGGCCGCCTACAGCCGGGCCGAATACGACTTGGCAAGCGCACAGGATACGCTGGCGGGATATGGCCAAACAGAAGCAGATGCCCGACAGATGGCATTGTGGGCGGCCAAAAAGACCGCAGCGACGGCATTGGGAGGGAATGACACGGGACCGGCCCCCGAATCCGAAGCCTTTGGAAACGGCGCGAACGGCACAGCCGGCGAGACCAATGAGACTGGAGATGCCGGATGCTCGGCCACCGTGGTGCACCAGATATTCTCGGGCACGAATACCTCACGCGCCCGCGTGATGATCAGCGCCAAGAACTGCACATTGGGCGCATTTGAATTCGCAGATACGATTCCCGTAAAGTTCAGCCCGGATTTGATGGAAATCGGCTGGAGCATTGAGCCTACAAATATCAGCAATAACACGGCATTCTGGGAATTTGACGGGCTCAAGAACGAGGAGACCTTAACGATGACCTACACCGTGCCCCGGTGGGTCGGTTTCAGCAAGGTGGACGGATTTGACCAGGCGAGGATAACGCTTGAGAACAAAGCCGGGGCGGGAGCGGTGGAAAACGCCACCGTCCGCATCGATGCCGCGCCCGCGAATGAAAGCTCGGCTCAGAGCACGAATCGGACCGGGATCGATAATGGGAAAAAACAGGTTGGGATGAATGAAACAGCCCCCGCGCTGGCCGCAAAACCGCAATCCGGGCAGATTAACCAGACGCCGGTCTTGAATCCCGCGCCACCCCAGACGCAGGCCGGGACGCCGGACCTCGCGGATTGGGGCGTGCGCGCGGGCGGCATCGCATTGGTCCTCATCGCCGCCGGAGCGGCCTTCTGGATGATGCCGAAGGGAAAGAAAAAGGGCTTGCGATAAGGGCCGAAGAGGAAGAGGAAGAAGAACGGCCCGACAGGAGAACGGGCCGATAGGCCCGGCGGCCGGGCCTTCCTGTTTTTTTCGATTTTTTTGTCGTCTTTTTTGCGGGGGCCGGTTTCGCCCCCGCTTCATCCCCACGACGAGGTTTATTATTCTTCCCCCCGCCTAATCTAGCCATGGACATCGACAAGCAAAAGAATTTCTCGCAATGGTTCAACACCATCATCGCGGACGCCGCGCTGGCCGATTTGCGCTACAATGTCAAGGGATTCGTGGTTTTCAGACCCTGGTCGGTCAAGAGCATGAAGCTCATGTATTCGGCTTACGAGGAAGAATTGGAAGAGCGGGGGCATTCGCCCGCCCTCTTCCCGGCGCTCATCCCGGAGAGCAATTTCAAGATAGAGGGGGAACACGTCGAAGGATTCACGCCGCAGGTGTTTTGGGTGGAGCAGGCCGGCGGGAATAAGCTGGAGGAAAGGCTGGCCATGCGCCCCACTTCCGAGACCGCGATGTACCAGATGTATGCGCTCTGGATTCAGGGCCTCGCCGACTTGCCGCTCAAGATTTACCAGAGCTGCCAGGTGTGGCGCCATGAGACAAAAGCCACCAAGCCGTTCTTCCGCTCGCGCGAATTTTACTGGATCGAGGCGCACGACTGCTTCGCATGCGAGAAAGAGGCGCGCGCGCAGGTGCGCGAGGACATGGAGATGACCGAAGCCGTCGTC
>JAHFEC010000053.1 GCA_023248665.1 Microcaldota archaeon
CCGGTCGGAGTGGGGCACGTGGCGAAAAAGCTCGGGCGCAGGGGCGGCAAGACTAAGACTGGCAAACAGAAGAAGGCGCCAAATCGGAAGAGACTAAGACAGATAATATCATGGCCCCCAAGGAGACGCTCCTAAAAAATGAGGTGAATATAGAACCCGAGAAACTGAGCGACCGGCAGATTGCGCAAAAGACTGAAACGGGGAATACGGAAACCGGCAAGGTTCCGCAGAGCAAGACGGACCCGCGGGCAAACGGAACGAAGAGCGCACCTACCGGGAGCAAAACACGGGACGCGGTCATCACGGGGCTTGACATGAGCGGCACGCAAACCGGGCCAACGCTCCGGACTTTGACTCCGCAAGCGCAGTTCGCGCAGGTGAAAGGAAGCGGGCCGCTGCTGGAGACGGGCAAGGCTGGACAGTGGAATTTCTTTAAGCAATACTGCAAGAACCCGAATTATGCCAAGCAAATCGGGAAATTCGACCCGCTCAATGATTTGAGCGTGGATACGTTCGAGCGCTACCATTACCAGCTTGTCGAGCTTGCCAAGACAAACGATTACGCGGCCGAGACGCTGGCGTGCTTGGCCGAAAGCCAGCCGCAGAAATTCGCGGCTGACCTCATCCAGCTGGCGGACCAGAATCCGGAAGCTTACTTCGCACTCAACCATATTATAACCAAGAGACCGGAACTCTTCGAGCCGCGGAAGCATGGCATCGAATCCCTGACATCGGACCTGTTGTTTGACAGCCCGGCCCATCCGCTCCAGAAAGGCTCCGGTCGCGCCCGGCTGGCGCTGGAGGTCGCGAATAGCCATCTAGAGTATTTCACCGGCCAGCAAATGGGGCGGCTTCTCGGCGCGCTGGGCGATACGGACGCCTATCAGTTGGTGAACAATCTGGGCAAGAGCCGCCCGGCCCTGCTCGGAAGCGAGCCCGTCATGGATTGGATGACGGGCCGGTATATCCAAAAGCCTGATCCCACGCTTGGCCGACTTTTGGGGGATGCCGTCCGGACTGCCAGCGCAGAGACATACATTAATGTGGCCAAAAAACAATTGCCTTTCCTCAACGACTTCAGCCCAAAGACGCTGCGCGAGGTCCTCTTTGCCTACGACGAAGGCGGCATCCGCCAGAGATCGGACATATTGGCGAACAACCTGCAGGCCATACAGGACTTCGAGGCTTACGAGCCCGGCTCGGTGGCCAAGTTGGCGGGCGGGGACCAGCACATCCGCCGCTTCGACCGCTACTCGCCGGAGCAGCTGCTGGGGCCTGCCAGCGGCCAGAAGCCGTATTTTGTCTTCACGGCAGTGGCCGACCAAGGCCCGGGCCTAGAGGCGTTCGCCAACAGCGGAGCGGCGCACGCGCACCTGGGATCCGATTTCGACGTGCGGCATTACGAGAGCGGCAGCGTGCCGGAGCTGGCGCGGCAGTTCATCTCAGCCATGAGGAACCGTAATCCGTCCGGAGGGCCGGTGGTCATTGAAATAGATTTGCACGGTTTTGGCGACGGCGGCGTGCTGAGCCATGCGACAAACAACGGCACTTTGTATATCAGGCACCTGATGGAGAGCGGGGATTTCTCCCGCTATATCCCGGACGGCTCGGTCATCATCTTCAATTCCTGCCATGCCGGCGAGCCGGGCAAAATCGCCACCCAGTTTGGCTCCAATTACGGCAAGCATTTCATAGTGTATGCCTACGAAGGGGAGAATGCGGCATCGGCTATCTACCGGGGGGCTGCCGACGGCCAGATGACATTTGACTTCCGGATGCGCTTTGGGGGCGAGATGCTGGATGTTTCTGCCCCCGGAGCAGGGAAGGCACCGGTTTCGTTACCAGATGAAACGCTCTACAAAGGAACTTCACCTGCCAGCAGCCAGGGGCCGGTGTATATGCAGAAATCAGATGTGTCGAATTTCCTTAGGCAAGAGGGGACGGATAAGAAAAACACAGATGCGAGGAATCGCACCCGGACGCCGGCTGAATTTGGGATAACCCCCAATGACTTCCTAGCTGTGAGCGAAAGACTCGGCCAGATAGGAGTGACGTTCGAACAGACGGCCCGGGATCCGGCGACGGGCTATGCCACGCTCGCTCTGTTCGACACAGACAGCAGTATGAGAATCGGAGAAATCACCTCCGCAAGGCTGAAGGAATTCACCAATCAGCTCGATTTTTACAAATCCCGTTTCCCTAACATGAAAGTGCTTGGAACCGACCGCGTTGTCTCCTCGACAGCAAGCTTGGAGGAGTCGTATACGAGCTGGCACCAGAAACCGGGGAACGCCGCATCTGATTTGGCCGATTATCTGACTTATCTCAACAGCTTCGCGCAGGGCCTGCCGCACGAAATCGAGGCCAGTCTTCCGGCTGTGGAGGCGGTCCTCAAGGAGTTTGGATGCGAACTGGATTATAACGGGGAGTTCACCCACATGGTCGGGGAGAACACGGTCTTCTCCGTGCAGGTCAGCGGTGGGATGGGCCGGCGGGTGCTGGTCAAGCTCGCAGATATGGCGGAGGATGAACTGGCGATTGCCGTGCTGATGAAGATGGGGCGTCATCTCTACAAGGTCCGGGCAAGCCCGGGTGCATCAGCCATCGAAATTGTGCCCGGCCTCGCTCATATCAACATGATGAGACAGGATGCTTTTGCTGGCATGAAAGAAAAAGTGATGAAGAAAGGAGGCACGGAGCGCCAGACTTATCTCTGCAGCTTGGTGTCCTGGATGGCCGATATGCAGTTCTTCAATTTTGGGGACAGCCACGGGGGCAATTGGATTGATTGGAACTGGATGGCGGAACGCATTGATTTCGAGAGCTTTGCTCAAAAGTCGCCGCACACTTTCGAAAGCCTCTGCAAAACGCTTGGACTGGATTTTGACCCTGTCGAAGAAGCCGAATTGATGCCGGTGCTTAAGCAGACGTTCGTAAACCGTTGGGGCGAGATCCAGACATCATACAGCCAGCAACGGGGGGAAATCCTCGGCTTGTACCAGCAGTATATGACCAGCGCCACCCCGGGAGAGCCTCCGCGGCTGAGTGGCGACTTTTATAAAGCTCGGACGCCTGAAATGATAGTCAGACGATTCGATGACATGAACGAATACACGCCGCAGAGAACATGGGATTTGGCCATGCCCAACAAAGGGACCGGAAACTAGGGATGGGATTGAAATGGCGCAAAAAAAGATTTATATTAACAATGAAGGCTTGGAGCAACTACGCTGGAATCTTCGAAAAATTACGAATATTAAAGAGGCACTGAACAAGCTGGGGGCAAAGGAAATTGGGCCGGACAGGGAATTGAAGAATCTTCCATCTGGATTGCTGCTTTCATCCAATGCGTCAATCAAGGAAGAGCAGGTGCGCAGCAAGGTTTTGGATGCCATCCGGCCTTCTGACCTAAAACGGCTGGTCATAAATCTCGGGCTTGAGGTGCTGTGCTCTGAACAACTAGGCTATGACTCCAGAGGCAAGACCCTTTACCTTTCAAAGGAAGGCCTGCTGGCAGCCGTGGTCTTTTCCAAATACTTCAAAGAAGAATTGAAGGGGATTGCCCCGCTCTTGCCGCAGATTTTGGAAGAAGGACGGCTGGATGATTTGGCAGGCCAGCCCACTCATGTGGCGGCCGGCACGCTCTTTTTCCTTCATCTTCTCTCCAAAGGCGTTGATGGCGCAGTGGACAGCCATAATCTCAACTTCAAGGTCTTCGAGGACCCCTCCAAGTGGAACATGTTGGTCCTGCAACCGGAGTTGACCAACCTCGAGGCCCGATACTACATCCTGCTGACTGAGCAGGAATAGCACAAATGCGAAGCCCGGAACAAAACCTTTTAAAGTCCGGAAGGCGTATTAATCATTGCCGTGCGTGGATGGCGCCCCGAGCATAGCGATGAACCGGCTGTCAACAGCGCATCGGCAAACGTTGCATTAAAAAATGAAAAAAACAAGCAAAAAATGAAAAGAAAAAAATAGATTCAAAAGAAGATAAAAAAATCGCAAAAAACAAGAAAGAAAAAGATCAAAAAAGAAAAATCGAAGAAATTGAAAAAATTCAAGGAATTCACAAAAAAGAAGTTTCGAGCACTGCTCGTCCATTCATGGCGTCCTTTGAGGTTTTGGCATGGGTCGTTTGACTCTCAAAGCCATCCCGGGCGCCAAGCATCCGGATATCGAGTTCATAGCGCCATCAGGCAGGTCCGGCATGGCCAACGCGCCGGTTTTGAAGGTGCGCCTGACTGAGCCGCCCGTCGACGGGCGGGCCAACAAAGCCATCGAGAAATGGCTGGGCAAACTCTCCGGGACGCCCGTGCGCATCTGCGCCGGCGCGAGCAGCCGTATCAAGACCATCGCGTTCGACATGGACGAGGAAGTTTTCCTCGCAGCCATCCGAAAAGCCCTCGGCGGGCTTTGATAGAAAGTGCTTGTGGGCCCGGCCGTTTTTGGCGGGGTCCGGCGCCAGCCGTCCTTTTGGACGGGGCGCATAGATGCGAGGGTCTGAGACGCGCGCAAGACTTCTTTTGGTGCATTTCCCTACAAGGTGAACCCATGGGAAAAACATACATCGACACAGTGAAATATCTGGTTTATGCCAATGCCGAGATTTCCGGGCTGGTGGAGAAACCCGACGTGGTCGGGGCCATCTTCGGCCAGACTGAAGGGCTGCTGGGAGACGAGCTCGACCTGCGCGAGCTGCAGAAGAACGGCCGGATCGGAAGAATAGAGGTGGATTTGAACCCGCGCGGCGGCAAGTCCATCGGCAAAATAAAGCTGCCTTCCTCCCTGGACATGGTGGAGACGAGCATACTGGCCGCGGCCCTCGAGACCGTGGACCGGGTGGGCCCGTGCGACGCCAAAATCAACGTCGAGAAGATCGAGGACACGCGCAGCATCAAGCGCAAGGACCTGATCGAGCGCGCCAAGGCCCTGTTCAAGAACATGGTCCTGACCGAGATACCCGAGAGCAAGGAGATCTCCGAGCAGGTGCGCTCGGAAGTGAAGGCCTCCGAGGTGTCCTCGTACGGCCCCGAGAAGCTGCCCGCGGGCCCCAACATCGAGAAATCCGACTCCGTCCTCCTGGTGGAGGGCCGCGCCGACGTCATCAACCTGCTCAAGAACGACATCAACAACGTGGTCGGCGTGGGCGGGGCCAACGTGGCCCAGTCCGTGGCCAAACTGTGCCGCGAGAAGGAGGTGACGGTGTTCCTCGACGGGGACCGTGGCGGGGACATCATCCTCAACGAACTGGCGCGCATCGCCGACATCGACTTCGTGGCGCGCGCGCCGACCGGGAAGGAAGTGGAGGAGCTCACGCGCAAGGAACTCATCAAGTGCCTGCGCGCCAAGGTGCCCTTCGAGCAGGGCTCGTCCGGGCCCGGCGAGGAAGAACGGCGCTTGGGACGGTACCGGCCGCAATTTAACACCAACCGCTCGGGCGGCAACTACAACAGCCAAGGCTACGGACGGCGCGAAGGCTCGCGTTACGAGCAGTCGGACTGGCAGCCCCAACCGCAGGCCCCGGTTGCGCAGGCCGCACCCGGTTTCGCGCCTAATGCGCCGGAGAGCGGATACGTCGGACGGCAGCCGCGCGGATACGGGCACGATGCGCCCGCCCCGCAACGCGAGATGGTGAATGAGACCGCGCCCCGCTCCGAAAGCCCGGCCACGGCTTTGCCGGGACTGCGTGCGCCGGAGCCCTCGTTCTCGGCCCCGCGAAAAGAGGAGGCTTTCCCGCCCGCCAGCCCGGCGGCGAACGTGCCGGCCACGCCGTCGGCTGAGCCGGCCGCGAATTCCCCGGCCCCATCCGGACCCTCGCTCTCGGAAGCGCCCCAGACCCTGCTCGCCTCGCTGGGCGAGCTGGAGAACACGTTGCAGGCGCGCTTCTACGACGCCGATCTCAAGTGCGTCAAGGAGATCCCGGTGCGGGACATGATCAAGAACCTCGACGCCGAGAGTTCGGTGTATGCGGTCGTATTCGACGGCATCATCACCCAGCGGCTCGCGGACCTGGCGCAGAGCAAGGGCGCGCAGGCGCTCGTCGGGATAAAACTGGGCAACGTGTTCCGCAAGCCGGCCAGCGTGCTGTTGCACACCAAGCAGTAAGGATGAAACTTCGCAGCTGCGCGTTTTTCGCGGTGGCGAACTTCTTTTTAATTTTCTATTTTCTTTGCGGGTTTTCTTGCGCGATAAAAAGAGCATCTGTGCGATAATGTTTTTTTGGGTTAGAAAAGCCTTTTTACGCACGGGGATAACCCATGCATTCATGAAAAGGATTTTCAGTGGACCCGCGGAGATCGGCAGGCGCGAAGCGGCTGCCGAGATTTGAGCCGAAGGCTCAAACCGCTGGCCATGAGCGAAGCGAATGGACCCGCGGAGATCGGCAACAGCAGTTGCCGAGATTTGAGCCGAAGGCTCAAACCGCTGGCCATGAGCGAAGCGAATGGACCCGCGGAGAATCGATCTCCGAATCTCTCGCATGTCAAGCGAGCGTCTTAACCATTCGACTACGGGTCCTTCGAAGAAGTGTAATAAGTTGGAAAGAGAAATTAAAAAAGACGTCTATGGCCGCGCATGTGAATTACGGATGGACGATTGACCGCGCTCATATTCGTACCGGCTTCTTCAACTCGTCCCGGCCGGTCCTTCGGTCGGCAGCCACTCCAGCCCCCTCAATTTGAAGGCCGGGCAGAAATCCTCCAGCTCCCGTTTTTCGCTCATGCTGAAATGGAAGTGGTCCGGCGCCTGCCCGCTGCGGTAGCGCAGTTCGTGCTCCTCGATAAGAGCGAGCAGCTGCTCCACGTATTCGCGCTTGCGCGACGGGATGGGGCCGAAGACCTTGGGTCCGAGCGCGAGCAGCTGGCGCAGGTCCGCCGTCAGGCGCGTCAGGCGCGCCTCGTATTGCAAACGCTCCGAGGCGTCGGCGGAGCGCGAGGGGACGATGGAACGGGAGGGCCCGGATAGCGAGGCGGATGGGCGAGGCTTGCGGGCGCGCCCCAAAACGGCCGATTTCTGGCCCGTGGCCGATGTCCGGCTTGCGAGTGGCGTCTGGCTTGCAGCCGGCGTCCGGATGGCAGACGGGGTTGGGCTGGGTTGGACAGGCTTGAATTTGCGCACAAGCAATGCGGAGCGGGTCGGGTCGGAGCGGACGGATGATGATGCCGGAAGGGCCGAAGCGGCAGGGATTTCGCTCATCAGCTCGACCGAAAGCTCGTCCACGACATGGTCCATCTGCGAGGGCGGGAGGCGGAGCCCGGCGCAAAGGCGCTCAAGCTGGCCGGCCAGCGAAGCGGCGAGGCGCTCCATCTTCTGGGCGGCGGCGGAAGGCCGGAAGGGTTCGCCCCCGATATTCGGGATTGGACGGGGAGGCGAGCGGCCCATTTTGGCAGGCAATTGGTTGAGGATATACTGATAAGTGGTCGCCCCCTGCGCAAGCCCCTGCGCGCGCATGGACTGGCGCAGCCACGAAGCGGCCTGACGGGCCGCTAAGCGGAACGAATCCGACCGAATGCCCGGCTTGGGCGACGAATCGGACGGGGACGCCTTTTTGGATGATGCCATGGGATTCACCTCGACAAACGTTCAGCGTTGGCTGTTTTCTCCATCCTCGTCGGCAGCCGGCGGCTGCCCGCCGAAAAGCTTTTTCTCGGTCTGGGCGCGTTTGT
>JAHFEC010000054.1 GCA_023248665.1 Microcaldota archaeon
CTTGGCCGGGTTCTTGAGGGCTTGCAGGTCAGAGGCGAGGGCCGAGTAGGAAGACATGGGAGAAAGAGCGGCAAGAAGAAAGAAAAAGCAGCCTGTTTTTGTTCAGCGAAACGATTTATACCATCGTTCGTATTCTTTGTGAGTGGCAAAGCAGCGGGCCACGGTCAGATCCTCGCCTTGGATGTCGTACACGAACCGGGCTGGCCCCACTTCTTCCACGTTGAAGGGCAGGCCGAAGCGCAGGTGCCGGCGGGGCGGCATGCGCGTGAGCTTCAGGAAATGGGCTTGGAATCTCTGTTTGAGCCCCTTGTCCATCACCCGGATGTCCTCGATGGCTTCATCCGACAGAATGATGTTAATCAAAAACACCCGCTTTGATGGCCTGCTGCAGGGTTCGGGTCTTCATTTTTGCGCTCTTGATCTTCTCCGTGCTGGCCCGAATGCCTTTGTTGACCAGCAGGACCTCCTCGCGCTCTTCCAACTCCTTCTCATAGGCTAGCAAAGCCTGGCGCAAGGCTTCGGTCTGCGTGCCGGCATAGCCCAGGCGGATGGCATGGGCGATAATCATTTCGTAAGGCTCTCCGAGGTTGACGTTTACCATATGAACACCTAATGTATATTAGATATGCATTGATTTATAATCGCTCTCGTGGCTCGTTTGAGCGGAAACGAGCATAAATCGGCCGGAAAGCCACCGTCCCAAAAGCTTAAATAGTATACGTGTAGTATACGTATATGGTCAAAATGGTCAGCCTCTCCGAATCCGCTTACGCGCTGCTCAAGCGCCACAAGAAGCCAAACATGAGCTTCAGCGACGTGGTGGAGCGCGGGCGCTGGGAAGCGGAGCCCGAGAGGACCAGGAGCAAGGAAGACCTCATCGCTTGGGTGGAGTCTCTTCCAAGACCAAAGACTCGGAAGAGGACCAACTGGAGCGAGCATCTTGACGACTTACTGTACGGAGCGCGCCGGGCATGATTGTCGATACTTCATTTCTCTTCGCGTTCTATGTTCTGGACGACTCCAATCACGAACGGGCGCTCTCCGATTTCAAGGCCGCCTCTGAGCAACTGATAATCACCGACCGCATACTGGAAGAGCTTATCACGGCCTTGGTCTACAAACAAGGGATAGCGTTCGCAATGGCTGTTCTGGAAGAGACCCGAACCAACAAGGCCTTCGAGGCTTATTCCGTGAGCCGGGAGGAGCAAGCCGGCATCTTCAACCTGATGAAAAAAGTCCGCCGGGATTTGAGCTTTTACGACTATTCGTCGATTTATCTTTCGCATGCGCGCAAGGAGCGGCTGCTGTCTTATGACCGGCAGCAGATGGGCGTGCTGAAAGGGCTTGGGGGCGTCTGAATGGCGGGCACGATTTTGCCGGCCGAGCCCGAAAAGACCGAAGACGGGGATGAGTTGCTTCGCGGAGTCTCTTGATTTTATTCGGACGGCCAGCCTTCGAAGATCATGTCCCGCTTTGTTACAAGATAAACGACGGTGGCGATCAGAAGAAAGCTCACGCAGAACGTGCCGGTTATGCCGCTCTCTTCGCCGGTGGACCCGATCGTGAAAAACAGGGAGAAGAACAACACGACGGCGAAAATGCCGGCCAGCCGCATGAAAATCCGGTAACCCCGGCCGGCCTTGATTTCGCGCAATTTCGCCCCCAGCTTCGACTTTGGGTCCTTGAAGTGGCCGATCAGAAATTTCAAGAAAACGGTGAATGCGGCCAAGAAGATGAGGAAGGCGATCGGGAGGTAGCAGAAGAGGAAATTCGGGTCCGCGCCATCGAGGAAATTCGGAGCCATGCTATCAGCGCCATGCTCGAGAGATTACGCTTTCTTCTCCTTGCCGATCATCCCCAGCTGCGCCAAGCACGCCTCCAGCTGGATGATTTCGTTCGCGCCTTCCACCACGCGGAAATTGTACTCGCCGATGCGGTCGAGCAGGACGGCTTTGGCGCGCTCGTCCATCTTGACGTTGTCAAGCTCCCGGTACATCTGGATGAGCACGTCCTCGCCGGAGAGGCCATAGCTGACCATCAGGGTGTGTAAATGCTTTCTCGCCTCGGCGAATTTGCCGTCCAGCGCCAGCTGCATCATCTCCACGATCTCCTTGGGCCGGGCGCGGGAGGCGAATCTGTAGATGCCTTCCTCGGTGATGTGCGGTCCGTGCAGGGCCGAACCCTGCAAAGCGTTGATGAGCTTGCGCATGTCGCCTTCGGAGACGTAGAGCAGCGCCGAGACGGCCTTCTCGTCGATCTTCAATCCTTCCTTCTCGGCGATGCGCGTGGCCATCCGGGCCATCTCCTCCCCGGAGAGCATGGTGAAGCGGAACACCGAGCAGCGGGACTGGATGGGCTCGATGATCTTGGAGGAATAGTTCGCGCCCAGAATGAAACGCGTCGCCGAGACGTAGAGTTCCATGGTGCGGCGCAGGGCGGACTGCGCGTCGGACGTGAGCGAGTCGGCCTCGTCCAGGAAGATGAGCTTGAAGGGCACGTCCGCCATGGGCACCGAGCGCGCGAAATCCTTGATCTTGCCGCGAACCACCTCGATGCCGCGCTCGTCCGACGCGTTGAGCTCAAGCAGGCACTCGCCAGTCGAATCACCGTAGAGCTCGCGCGCGAGGCACAGGGTGGCCGTCGTCTTGCCGCAGCCGGGCGGGCCGGCGAAGAGGAGGTGGGGCATGTTCTTGGACTTGACGTAGGCGGAGAGGGACTTGACGATCTCGGCCTGCCCGACGATTTCGGAGAGCTTCTTCGGGCGGTATTTCTCGGTCCAAGGAGTCACGTCGGAGATGTCCATAAAATCACGGCAGAAGCAAAGGGAATGATCGAATGAATGGGTAGGGGAACATCAACTTAAATAGCTTAGCCCGCCTTAATCTATCCCGACAGCTAGACGTCAGGCCACCCGGACAACGGACATGTTTTGACGATGGATGAGGAAATACTTATGGACCGGACCGGCATTCGATTCGCATTCCCAATCGCCTTGGGCATCGGCATCGGCCTCACGGCCGGCGCCCTCAAACTGATTCCGGGGGCCTTGCTCATGGCCTACTTGGCGATGCCCGCGGCCACGCTCGTCGGCCTGCTCGTTCTGCGCGCCTGGCGCGAGGCGGCGGGCGAGGAGAGCCTCTTTCCCATCATGGCATACGCCCTGCTCGTGGTCGTCTCGTTCGCCCTCTTCGGCGTGCTCTATGCCCCGAGCGGGATGAACCACCTGCCGGCGGCGCTGGCGCTCTCGATGCTGCTCCCGGTGGCCAGCGAATACGCGCTGGATCACGGCCATTTTCGGAGCACGGAGAGCTTCGCGGATACGGAAGCCCACGCGCCGATCGAATTCTAAGCTGCGATAAGGTGTACCGATGACCGACATGGACCAGATGGAACAGAAAATCCTCGATTACTGGAAGGAACACGACATCCACCGCAAGGCCAACCTCAAGAACAAGGACGGGCCGAAATGGTTCTTCGTCGACGGGCCGCCCTACGCGACCGGCCAGATCCACCCCGGGACGGCGTTCAACAAATGCCTCAAGGACTGCATCGTGCGCTACCGGCGCGCGAGCGGCTACCGCGTGAACGATAGGGCCGGATACGACACGCACGGGCTGGCGATCGAGGTTCGGGTGGAGCAGGAACTCAAGATCACCAACAAGAACCAGATCGAGCAGATCGGCGTGGCGGAGTTCATCCAGAAATGCAAGAGCTTCGCCACCAAATACATAGACGTAATCTCCGGCCAGTTCATGCGCTGCGGGGTGTGGCTGGATTTCGAGAAGCCGTACATCACCTACAAGGACGAATACATCGAGTCCATCTGGCGCACCATCAAGGCCGCCTCGGACAAGGGGCTTCTGGTGGAAGGCGAATACGTGGTGCCCCAGTGCGTGCGCTGCCAGACCGGCCTGGCGAACTACGAGCTGGAGTACGAGGACCAGGACGACCCCTCACTCTACGTCAAATTCAAGGTCAAGGGGACCGAGAACGAGTATTTGGTCATCTGGACCACCACGCCTTGGACGCTCGTGGCGAACATGGGCGTCATGGCCCACCCCACGCACACGTACGTCAAGGTGAAAGTGGGCGCGGAAAGCTGGATCGTGGCCAAGGAGCGGCTGGACGCCATGATGGCCTTCGCCCCGCTCGTCTCGCCCATCGTGCTAGGAGAGATGTCGGGCAAGAAACTGGAGGGGATGTCCTACGAGCATCCGCTCGCCGGGAAAATCAGGCACGATTACGCCCGAAAGGTGGTGCTGTCCGACGAGTACGTCACCCTCGATGACGGCTCGGGCCTCGTGCACTGCGCGCCCGGCCACGGCCCCGAGGACTTCATCATCGGCCGGCGCTTCTCCATCCCGCTCTTCTGCCCCGTGGACGGGTCCGGCAAATACACCGCCGAGGCCGGCGATTACGCGGGCCGGGAGGCGAAGGCGAGCAACAAGGACATCATCGCGGATTTGGAGGCGGCGGGCGCGCTGATCCACGCCGGAAAAATCCGGCACCGCTACCCGCACTGCTGGCGCTGCAAGACGCCGCTCATCTTCATCGCCACGCACCAGTGGTTCATCGCCGTCTCCAAGACCAAGGAGCGGATGCTCGAGGAGATCGACCGCACCGTCACGTTCCACCCCGATTTTGCCAAGACGAGGTTCAGGGATTTCGTCGCGTCCGCGCCGGACTGGTGCATCAGCCGGCAGCGCTACTGGGGCACGCCCCTGCCCATCTGGGCGTGCGAGAAGTGCAAGGAGAAGAAGATCATCAGCTCTCGCGCCGAGCTGCCCCGCCCGGTCAAGGAACTGCACCGGCCCTACATCGACGAGATCACCTACCCGTGCGCGTGCGGGGCCGTGATGCGGCGGGTGCCGGACATCCTCGACGTGTGGTTCGACTCCGGCAACGCGGTCTGGGCTCAGCTGGTCAAGGGCGACGACTGGGCGCGCGAGGGCGGGCAGCTGCAGGCCGACTTCGTCACCGAAGGCAAGGACCAGACGCGGGGGTGGTTCTATTCCATGCTGGGCTCCGGCGTGGTGCTCAACAACGAATCACCCTATCGCGCCCTGCTCATGCACGGCTTCTTCGTGGACGAGAAGGGCGAGAAGATGTCCAAATCGCTGGGCAATTTCGTGAGTCTCGAGGAGATGGTCGGCAAGCACGGCGCCGACACCTTCCGCCTCTGGGGGCTCTCGAACACGACCTGGGACGATTTGAAATTCTCATGGCGCGAACTGGAGGAGAACCACCGGGTGCTGGATATCATGCTCAACGTGGCCATGTGGATGGACAAGTTCTGCGTGCCGTCCGAAAAGGCGGTGGACGACAAAGAGCTGGAGTTCGAGGACCGGTGGCTTCGCTCGCGCACGCAGGACGTGATCGAGAAAGCCACGCACGCGCTCGATGATTACGAGCCGCACACGGGCCTCGTGGCCTTGCGCGACTTCATGGTCGAGGACATCAGCCGGTTCTATCTCAAGCGGCTCAAGAGCCGCATGAACGAGGGGCGCTCGGTGGCGGCCGGCATGGCCACCTTGTACGAGACCATGCGCACCTGCATCCAGCTCCTCGCGCCCTACTGCCCCTTCGTGTCCGAACACATCTACCTGAGCGTATTTAGGAAACATTCTCCGGAGGAGTCGGTGAGCCTGCTGGGCTGGCCCAAGGCCCGCTCCGCGTGGCGCGAGCCGCTCGTCGAGCAGCAGATGGCGCACGCCCGCCAGATCATCAACGCGGCCGCCAACGCGCGCTCGAAAGCCAGCATCAAGCTGCGCTGGCCGGTCGAGGAAGTTCGCGTGTCCACGGAATCCACCGAGGTGACCAGCGCCTTGGTGCGGGCCTCGACGCTCATCGAATCCATGGCCAACGTGCGGAAAGTGGCGGCGGGGGCGCCCCGCTCCAGCCACGAGGTGGAATTCAACTCCACGAAGATCGGGGCCAAATTCAAGGCCGACTCGCCCAAGGTGCTCGCTCTCCTGCGCGACCTCAAAATCGCGGAAATCGTCGAGGGGCTCGGGAAGCCCGAATGGAAACTGGAGGGAAAATACGGGATTGACGCGGATATGGTGAGCGTGACGGAGAAGGCGGCGGGCTTCTCCATCGCCGGGTTCGACAACGGCCGGGTGTATGTCAAATCCGTCATCGACGCCGGCCTTTACGCCGAGGCCATGGAACGCGAGCTGGCCCGGCGCATCCAGATGATGCGCAAGGACATGGGTCTTGAGCACGCGGACCGGATCCTCGTGCGCATGGCCGGGGATTCGGAACTGCTCAAAGTGGCCAAGCAGAACGCCGAGAGCATCGCCAAGAGCGTGAATGCCGAATCGGTGCGGGTGGACGGGGACGGCGCGGACGGGGATCTGACGAAGGAATGGGATATCGAGGACATGAAAGTGAAGATATCGATTAGGAAGGCGGAACAGAAAGCATAACGACGTGAAGATGCCCGCGATTGGGATATAAAGGACGAAAACGAGCATTTATCGTGATTTGATGGAGCCGGCCCGACTGAAACGCTACAAGGACAAACTCTCCGTCCTGCGCAAGAGAAGCGGCGAAATCGAGGAGTGGAAGGATGACTTCCACGGGGAGGAGCGCACCAAACTCGCCTGCTACAAGGCATTTCAGGAAATCGCGGAGAGTGCCATGGACATGCTCGCCATGATGCTAAAGGACTTGAACGAAAGCCCCAGCGATGATTATTCCAATATTGACGCGTTGGAGGGAAAGAAACTGCTCCAAAAAGACGTTGCCGGAACCTTGAGGGACGCCAACGGATTGCGCAACCGGGTCATCCGCCATTACAACGGCACCAAGGAGAACCTTGCCTATGATTCCATGCTTGAACTTTTGCCAAAGCTTTTAGAGTTTGCCGATGGGATGGAAGCATGGCTTCGAAAGCAGTGATAACGGCTATTGAAAACGACTTCAAATTCCTTAAAAAAGACTTGGAAGCCGTTTTGCTCTACGGCTCAAGCGTGGGCGGAAAAGTCCGGGACTTGGACATCTGCCTCGTGCCGCGCAAGAAAAGCGAGAAAGATATCATACGGCAGGTTTTCCGCCACATGGATGTCGTCTCGAAAAAATACGATGTTTATTGCTTCGACGAGCTTCCGCTGTACCTCAAATGAGAGGTCATCGGCAACCACCAGATTGTCTGGGCGCGGGACAAGCCCGCGCTATACGAGTTTTTCTATCCGTTCAGGAAAATGCTGGATGAGCAGAAGCACAGGATGGAGATGACAAAAGAAGAAATGTTCAGACGAAAATAAGCGGCTAAAGAAAAAAACAGACGTTTACAGCGCCTTGAATTTCGAGCGCGATTTGAGGTTGCCCCAGCAGTCCTTGCAGATCACGTAGCGCCGGAGCTTGTGCACGCGCTTGGAGCTCTTCTCGCACGAGAGGCACACCATGCGCGAACAGTATTCGCACTTCTCGTTAAAATGGCCTTGCTGGCTGCAACGCTCGCAAATCAAATCATCACCTAACATGAATTGGAATCTACTGGAAATATTGCTCAAGCAAGACTTAAAATACCACCCTTGGAAGCCGGCGGGGCAGGTTTGGAAGCCGACGGGGCAAGCTATTAAAAGCCCGGGGGCGAAGGGGCAGTCATGGCAAGCAAAATCAGGC